>DASRRA010000337.1:0-6743 GCA_035696085.1 Bacteroidia bacterium
GTTGGCGACCGGAATAAGACCCGCAATGCTTGAAACATTGACAAGCGCTGTTGGTATTTCCTTTTTTAGTTGTGGCAAAAAAGCTTTGCTTCCATATACCATTCCCCAAAAATTGATATTCATTATCCATTCCATGTCTTGTATAGACGTTTCTTCAACGCTCATTTTCCCATGTCCTACGCCTGCATTATTAATGACAATATCTGCGGCACCAAGATTTTGCTTTACAGCTGCGGCAAACGACAACACTGCCTGATTATCTGAAACATCTACTTTGCTGAAAAATAGTTTAAGGTCATACTTTTTCAAATCCTCAATTACCTCATTCAACGGCTCAAGAGAATTATCACACAGTGCAAGGTGGGCGCCTCTTTTTGCAAAAGCATATGCCAAGGCCTTTCCAATACCGGATGCCGCTCCTGTAATAACAATGATCTTATTATTAAATGTTTTCATACTTATATATAGGCAAAACTACATGTTTTTTTATAGCAGGTACAAAAAAATAAAAATAATTATCTATTAATTTGGTAGATAATTAAAATTATCGTACTATTGTACCGTCAAACCAAAAGACAATGAAAACACTCATAACAATTTTTCATTATTTATCTCTTTCCTCAATGGTTCAATGTTGTTGTTGATGCAGCACTTGCAGGTATTTTAATTTATAAGATAGCTGTTTCCTTAAATATTTAACTTTTTCAATCATTAGCCATTTATTGCACACATTGGTAATATCCAACAGATGTGTTATAAATATATCCACTATGAAGACTTATATCTTATCTATAGCTCTTTTGCTATCGACTGCAATTTATGCATCAAAAAATCCTGTGCTTGAAAGTGAATTATCGTTTAAAATCACTTATCACAATTTGCAACTTGGATATGTGAAAGCAATAAAGCATGCATCAGCTATTAGAAATACGTACACTGTATTTGGTAAAGCTGAAAGCGATCTGTTTTTAAAGAAAATAGTTTCTGAAAACTGCATCCACAGTATTTTTGAAGACAACAAACTGCTGAGTGCAGTTACTTTTGTCAAACGTAATGGTAAAACGCTAAGCAATACCAGCACGAAGTTGTTGCAGGAAAAATACATCATCTCTTCAATTGAGCAAATTAGTCAGCTAAAGAGAAATGAAATTGATTTTACTGTTGCACTTCTCTACTTTCAGGAACCACTTGGCATTGAAAATATTTATTCCGAAGCCTGGGGAAAAATACTTCCGTTAAACAGTCACAATAACGAGTACCGCTTTACCATTCCGGATGGTACCGTTTGTACGTTTAAATATAAGAACGGAGTTCTTGAGGAAGTGACATCGAACACCGTCATTGGAGAAATAAAATTTACACGCGAATAAACTACATTAACAATTATAAAACTATGAAAAATAACAACGCTACTGCTGCACTAATTGATGACAGCATTTTATTCACAGATTCCTATGGACGTCCCATAGCAGATAATCAATTATTAAACATCGAAGATTTCCTTGTTAAAAATTCGGAAGAAAGGATAGAAGAAAAGGTAACAGACCGAATCAAACAAAACCCTTATCAATTGATATGGAGAGCACTAGGCTCACCGATTACCATTATAAATAAAATATGGAGATTTATAACTACCTTGTTTAATACGTTCTATGTACCAAATCAAAAGAAAAGATTACAACGGTTAAAAGAGATCGGATTCATTGACCGTATTCCTTCACAAAAACAATTATGGTTTGGCGCTTATGACATGTTCCGCTATTTTGTGATACCCGGTGCTGCAAGTTATTATAAAACGAAGGGAATTAATTTTAAATTTCACATTTTATTGCGTTTTTTAAACGATCCATCAGGCTTAACAGATCCTATCGGAATTCGTGCTCCGAAAAATACCATTATTGGGCATTTGCTGGAGGTAGTTCATGCCAATCCTGTATATGATTTACAACTGCTTGATCAATTTGACGACGGCTTAGATGAAATGGAAAAGCAAACATTACAAATGATCGACAAAACCCATCCACGTTACAGTTCCATCAGCGCAATTATAGAGGATGAAAATTATTACCAAGATTTGTATAAATACATTCAAAAATATAAAAAAAATCCAGCTACTCCTCAGTTGATTCGTGCAACCGGAGATGCCAGAAACGATATAAATTTTGTTTGTGCAGAAATTACATTTGGCACATTACCATCTGCATTCCGTTATTTTAACCGACTGCCAAATGATTTCAGGTCTTTACTAAAACATGTAAAATCCGAAAAAACAATTAATCTTGCTTATTGCGATCCATTAGTGTCAAATGAAATTGTGCTAAAAGCAGTTAAGTGATTTTTTAGAGAGGTTTACTTAATTGTTTCATTCGCTAAGAATTGCGCATCGCCCCGCACATATCTTAGTGATTAACTGAAATCAGGATCTTCCATCGGTTTTAGCACCTTAAGGCAGCGGAGGCGATTTCATAGTTCCTCCTCCGCTGTTATTTTCTTGTCAGGAATTATTCTATTGACATCTCCAATATGAAAGCTCGCAAGTTAACCTTAGTCATACCTCATCAAAATTGAAAATCTATTCATTAATGATTAAGCGCTTTGTTTTAATACGTTTATTATCTATTATTAAAGTATAAAAATATACACCCGGCGAGAGTTGGGAAGTGTTAATATTAATAAGCGTTTCATTTTTGATCAATGGCTTTTCGATTATCTTTCTGCAAAGCGCATCCGTAAGTTCTATATATGCTTGTGCGGGAGTGTTAAAAAAATAGTTAACAGAAAAGTCAGATGTTGCAGGATTGGGATATGCATCGGAAAGTTTCACTAACTCCCTTTCTTCCTCTATGCCAACTATACAGCTATATTTAATTGTTAAATAGGCAGTATCTTTTGTTCCACTAGCGGTCCTATACACTCTGTATAAAACGTTCAAATCTTTACAAGCCGTTTCGCAAATTGTATAATGTGCAAGAAGATAATCAGGAAGGGTTGTGTTTGCATAAATGGTAAACCCTTTATCGCTTGGCGTCCATGTTATTTTATCGCTCGGCGGGTAGCACTGTGTGCCTGTACAAAACATAAGCAGGGAACAGTCGTCAATTGACGGATCTAAAATCGTTCTGTTCACCTGGTATACACCATTATCAGTGGCTGTATTTTGTAAGGAAAATTCAGTTGTAAAGTCTGTGTCTTTATATACCGGGACAGTTATCGATTTATTTGTCAAATCTTCGTTGTTGTGGAGGATGTGGATACTTTGACCAAAGGAGATCATTGGTATTACAACAAGTAAAAAAACTTGCGCTACTTTTTTCATGATATATTTTAAAAATTTCTGGTGAATAATAAGAAGATACGTTAATTGCTAAGCGGATTAAAAACCAATAATAAAGAGGCTGAATCATAACAATTTAGCCTCTCTAGTGGAGAGCTAAAAACGAATGATTATTACTGCTTAATTAATTTCAATACAGTAGGACGATTGTTAAGATTTATTCTGACAAAATACAATCCTTCCGAAAGCAGGTTTGTTTCAATTGGCAAATAATATGACCCTGAAAGTTTACCATATTCCTTCGAACTAACAAGCACGCCACTAGCAGCATAAACCTCAATAGACACCAAGGTTTCTGTTTTCAAATCAATTGAAACTGAACTAAACTCACGTGCTGGATTTGGTACCAAGTGTATTGCATCAGGACCCGCAATTGTGGTTTGTATGCCAACCGTTGTTCCATCAATATATCCATTTTTAATTGCTTCTTTGATTGTAGCGCTCCCTGCATTTTCAATTTTTCCTTCAGGATTTATGAATAATCCGATAATATGAATCTGATTTGCGTCCCAATCTGCCGGTAACACATATTTAAAATTATGTGTCATCACCTTACCTGCCAATGCACTCGTACCGAAAGCATTTGCCAAACCGTCAAAACCAGGAGCCAATACCCGTGCAACGTGATCATAATTCATTTTAGCAGCTGGAACAGGATTTGGCAATAATTCATAGCCTCCCATTTCACCATAGCTTCCACCGGCATATGCATTCGCCTGATTGTAACCTTTAGCAGTACCAGACACACTATCTTCCGTCAGGACAAATGCTAATTTGTAGTTACCTGAAATGTTTTGTTTAAGAGTGGTGGTAATTGACACTTTTAATTCGCGTGTATTGGCATCGAATAGTGCTCCATTTACAAGAACCCCGGCAGGTTCTACTATGATACGTTTCAAAAAATTATCTTCTAATGCACTTGGATCAATTACAGTTGTGCGGTCTGTCGATGCACTTGGAAAAGAACTTATTAATTTCGTAAACGCTGAATCATAAGGTATTAATGTTAATGGATCGTTATTATGAACAGCGATCCCGATAAAATTATTTTTATATTTCTTTGATAGTAGATCCATAAAAACAGCTCCTCTCGGGCACCACTGGCACCAGGTACCTGTTGCTTCTTCCCCTACAATTACTTTTCCTAGCGCTGGTTTAACACCATTCACGGATTGCGTTGTTACATCATCAGATGTATCTCCGTCTGGTCCGGCTCCATTTATGTTATTGACTGTTGCCGTGAAATCATTTGCGCCAGCAGCCAATGTAAACGGTGTCGTTATGTTCACAATGTAACTTGCCAGTGAGGAGATGTTAACGCCTGTAACATTTTGTTTAATAGGTGTACCTCCGTTCTGAACAATAGTTACATCAAATGATGTAATGACCGCCTTACCTAAATTGCGAACTGTCAATGAAACAGGGTTCGATTGCCCAACCAAACCGCGAGGTATATTCAGAAGGTTTGCTGCTGCATTTAGGTTTGGCAACGTATAGGGAATAACGGTGTAAGAAACATCATCCAACCAAAACTCAGCTGAGGCATCCGTTGGATAAATATCAATTGCATACACATCGGTTGATCCGTTTTTCCAGGTTCCTTTGGAAACACCATCAATTAGCAAACTCCAATCATTGCTGTTTAAATTCGCATCAATTGTAAGCTCAAACCATTTACCAACAGGATAATCTGTATTTATTGCTTCCTGCCCTTTACTTTGAATACTGATTTTACCTGTTGCATCTAAAAATGCATCTAATGTAAAAAGCTCACCGAATTTCGCTGTACCTTGAAAATTAAAGTAAGCATTTTTTCCGCTTGGTATTTTAAACCAGGATTTGAATGTAAAATGGCCCGTATTAAGTGGTGCTGAACCAAAAGGTAAAATAACATCTGACGGCCCACCGGATTTATCTTTTGAAAAAAAGTAAATTGATTTTTTTCCCGAAGTGGTATGGTTATCTGTGTCAACAACATTCACATCATCGGCACCTCCACCTAATCCGCTCCAGGTACGCCATTCGTTCGATTGTGGGCCTAATAATCCTAATGTATCCTTCTCGAAATCGTCTGAGAATGTCTGAGCTGATGCATTGATATTTAAACCAAAGTAAATAATAAAGAGTAGTATAATCTTTTTCATTGCGTGAGATTTTAGAGATTAAATTATTTATTGTTATATATGAATTTTTAAGTAATAGAATTATTACAACAGGGCAAATGTAAAAACAATTATCTACTAAACCAGTAGATAATAAAAAATATTTTAAACCAGCGACTATCTACTTTAATATTAATCAGTTAAAAAAATGTAGCGTGTTAATTTCCAAAATTTTAAATAATCTATATAATCCATAGACTTTATATCTAATTAATGTTATATTTGTGAAATCACTCTTCAGGTAACTGTTTCCGATAAGGTGCTGTGGTCGAGGGGTTAGGCACGGCTCTGCAAAAGCCGCTACACCGGTTCAAATCCGGTCAGCACCTCAACAGTTAAAACAGTTAAGTGATTTTAGGAGAGATTTCTTAATCGTACTGTTCGCTAAGAATGTGCATCGCCCGCATTTTTTGTGATTAATTGGAAATCGGATATTCTACCGGTTTCAGTATTTACAGCGGAGGAGAATATTCATGGGTTCTCCTCCGCTATTTTTTAGAATGAATCATTTTTATTGACGCGTTTGAATATGAAATTTCACTATATAGCTTTTATCATACCGCTGTTGTTTGTATTCATTGGGGTAGAATATTATTTCTCAAAAAAGACAAATAGGAAATATTTTTCATTTAGTTCCAGCATCAGCAATATCAGTATTGGAATTGCAGAACGTTTAGCGCAATTGTTTTGTGCCGGATACTTTGTCCTCTTATTTCAGTTTACCCACGATCATTTTGCCCTATTTAATGTCACTGAAAATGCATTTACCTGGATATTAATATTTGTTCTGACAGACCTGCTCTGGTATTGGTATCACCGCTCCAGTCATGAAGTCAATATACTCTGGGGTGCCCATATTGTTCATCATTCCTCAGAGGAATATAATTATACCGTATCACTAAGAATAACAATTTACCAATCAATTGTGAGAATCCTATTTGGCCTTCTATTGCCTGTTATTGGTTTTCCTGTATCCATGCTATTGGTAAGCATTAGCGTATTGGGTCTGTATCAGTTTTTTCTTCATACGCGATTTGTCAGAAATTTAGGGTTTCTTGAAGTCTTTCTTGTTACACCTTCCAATCATCGTGTTCACCATGGGAATAACCCGATTTATTTAGATAAAAATTTCGGCGGAATATTCATTATCTGGGATAAACTATTTGGAACCTATCAGGCTGAAACAGAAGAAGTCCGTTACGGTTTGACTAAACAGGTCGACAGTCATAGCTTTTTATGGCTGCATT
>DASRRA010000338.1:0-2761 GCA_035696085.1 Bacteroidia bacterium
AAAATCGATACGTGGTTGTTTTAATAACTTAGTTATTTTTTCGTTCGCTACTCCGGTTTTTGTTTTGCTTAAAACGACTGCGCCTGTCTTTCTTAAAATACCAGGCACATTATTCAGCCACTTTTTGTTGTTTAATTCCATTACGCGTTTGAACACATCGTAGCCGGCAAACAATTCATCTCCTCCTAATCCTGACAATGCCATCGTTATTCCGGCTTCTTTTGTAGCCTTTGAAACAATGTACGTATTGGGACCATCTCCACTGGGATGATCCATTGCTTTTAAAGCACGTGGTAATTGATCAATAAAATCAGTTGGTTGCAATCGGATCTCGTGATGTTCTGTATTAAATTTTTTGGCAATTTGCTGCGCATAAATAGATTCTGAAAATTCGCCTTCATCAAAAGTTACCGAAAATGTTTTTACTTTTTCCGGAGAAACTTTACTCATTAACCCGACAATGATACTGGAATCGATACCGCCTGAAAGAAAGGCGCCAAAGGGAACATCCGCTACTAATCTACGCTCCACTGCTTTCGTCAGCAAGATATTTACATCCTTGCAAACCTCCTTATAGGATTTTCCCTGCGATTGATCACTAATGGATTTTGTGATTTCCCAATAGCAATGACTTGTTAGTTTATCATTTTTTAATTGAATAAAATGACCGGGCATCAGCATTTTTACACCTTTTATAATGGTATTGGGTGCATGTACCGTTTGGTAACGTAGATAATCTACAAAGCCGAAATAGTCCAGTTTACGAGGTATTAATTCGCTTTGCAGCAAGGAGCGGATCTCGGAAGAAAAACCCAATACACCATTTGTGTAACAATAATATAAGGGTTTAATTCCCATGCGATCTCTGGCTATGATTAGTTCCTGCTGTTGTTCATCCCAGATTGCAAATGCATACATCCCGTTGAAGCGCTTCAGGCAATCGACTCCCCATCGGGCATAAGCGGCTATGATTACTTCGGTATCCGTATTGGTTTGAAAAAAATAGGCTTGCTCTTTTGAATTGGTGCTGATGCGCTGTAATTCAAATTTAAGTTCTTTATAATTGTATAATTCTCCGTTATAGATGATGTGATACCTGCCATCTGCAGAAGACATAGGCTGATGACCGGCAGCAGATAAATCGATGATGGATAAGCGGCGATGCCCCAAGGCTATTTTTCCATTTACAAAAACACCTTCATCATCGGGACCACGGTGTTTCATGCGGGTGTTCATGGCAGCTATTTTTTGTTTTGCAAGCTGCACATCTGCCAGACCGTATATTCCGTTAATTCCACACATATAGGAGCATCATACCTATTAGGAATGTGATTTCATTTTTATAGAAGAAAGAAAATTTTGCGATTCCAGCATCATCTTGATTCCGTCTTCCAATGTAACCAGTGGGCGACCGAGGATGAGCTGCATTTTTCCATTATCAGGTTGTCGCCTTGTCATATCGCCTTCTTTCAAAGGTGGCAAGTGAACAATTTTTGATTTCGACCCGGTAAGTTTTATGATTAGTTTAGCAAGATCCATAATGGTACACAAATGATCATTTCCTATATTGAGTACATCATTTACCTGGTGATTGTTGTAAAAACATTTTAAGCAGGTATCAATGGTATCATCCACATAGGTAAATGTACGGGTTTGCGTACCATCGCCGTAAATGGTGATATCACTTCCTTGTATTGCTGCTGCTAAAAAGCGGGCAATCACAAAATCCGTACTTTGATTAGGACCGTATGTGTTGAAGAAACGAAAAATCGTATAATTCAAATGATACTCCTGATAATAACTTTTACAATATGATTCTCCAACATTTTTTACCACGGCGTATGGCACACGTGAGTTGAGTGGTGTGGTTAACTCATGCTGTGGCAATACAACAGGCTCCCCATACACTTCGGAAGAGGAAGAATAAAACACCCGTTTTACGGAGGTATTTTTACAGAGATCCAATATATTTTTAATTCCGTCAATATCATGCAGCACCTGCACAGGATGTTCCTGCGTACGTGCAACACCAACCACAGCTGCAAAATGAAATACATAATCAAATTTATGCGTGATCATGATCGAAGAAATATCTCTGAAATAATTGACGTCGGCTTTGATAAATTCCCAACGATCAAAATGACTGTTTGGAAGCTTTGAAAGAAGACCGGTTGAAAGGTTATCTACGATCACAACGTAATTATTTGCATCGGTAATTAATTTTTCTACCAATGCACTTCCAACATTTCCGGCACCACCGGTAACCAATATTTTATTCATAGTAACGAAATTAATTGTTTAGCCCATAACTCAGGGGTGATCAAACTTGCTCTTTTAACACTTTCCGCAGCCATGTTATTCAGCTTTTCATCCGAAGATTTTATTATTGCTAGCATCGCTGCTTTCAGCGCTTCGATATCTCCTGACGCGTAAATATAACCATTTAAATTATTCTCGACAAAGGTTGTTCTCGCTCCCACTTCATCTGAGCAAATAATAGGAAAACCGGCGGCTGCATATTCATGCACCACCACTCCCCAGGGTTCGAAATGACTCGGCAGTATAAAAACACCAGTATTTTCAATAAATTCAGGCATTTTTGAAGGCTGAACAAAACCAAAATGTTTTATCCCTGGAAATTCATTTACTTGCATATCCCCACTTCCCAGGCACCAAAGCTCCCAATTGTTTGGGCATTCCTCCTTCAATTCCTTAAATGCTTCCCACAAATCAAACACCCCTTTGGATTCAACATATCGCC
>DASRRA010000339.1:0-7492 GCA_035696085.1 Bacteroidia bacterium
GATGTAATCCTTATTTTCAACACCGCGTATGCTTCATTAAGGTTTTGGCTTTAGCCCATCAAATTTTAATTTCCGGATACAGTTAACGCACTTTTGTTTTTTTGGTTACACTTTTTTTTTTCGAACAACTTATAAAATCCCGTAACATTCTCCATTTTACCCAAAAACAGGGGTATTGAAACGATTTACCCGCATTTTAAAGGCATTATTTTTAACATTTCTTTATTGATTTATTTTGATTTTTTAAACTGTTTTTTGCAATTCTTGCAAAGAATTATCAAAGCTGTTAACCCCGAGTTCTTTTCACTAAACCACTAATTCTATTTTTTCTATCTTTGAAGTACTCTAAAAATAGTTATTGTTATGGGATTCACCTTTTCCCACCCAGCTTTGATTCTCCCCGCCCGTTTCCTTCCCAGGAAAATGTACTCCATGAATGGCCTCATCATCGGAAGTATGGTTCCCGATTTTGAATATTTCATACGAATGGATAATGCAAGCTCATCCAGTCACACACCTCTCGGATTATTCTTTTTTGATTTGCCTGCTGCTCTTATTATTTTGACTTTATTTCACCAATTTATGCGGGGGAGTTTGATTAAAAATTTACCTGATTTTTTTAAATTGAGATTACAAACGTATGCTCATTTCGACTGGTTAGATTATTTAAAAAAAAATTGGCTTATTGTTGTGTATTCTGTCATTGTTGGTGCATTAACACATTTCTTTTGGGATAGTTTTACTTCAGGTAATGGATACTTTGTTACACGAAATCCAATTTTGGAAAAAGAGATTTCCATCTTTCAAATGCCATTTTTTACTTATAAAATTATCAAACACCTCAGTTCTTTGATGGGAATTCTGATTCTGATTATTCTATTTATAAGGTTGCCAAAGCAACAATCGGGAGATTCAAAACCAGATAAGTATTACTGGCTTTTTCATACGCTGTTAGCATTGGTAATCTTTTTATTTCAGATTGCATTGTACTCGCATGCTACTTCACTAAACGGACTGATAAAAAAATTGGTTTCAAGCGGTTTGTTCTCAATTTTATTGATTTCGATAGGATATAAAATCAACACAAAAACCGTGACAAGTTAAATGGGGATTTTTAAATTGAAAATTAAAAATAACTTTATTAACCTTTTTAAGTATAAGTCATCAGAATAAAACAATAAGTAAATTTTAATCAGATCAGTATGTCGTATTTGTGGGATTTTCAGGATAAAAATGGTTATGACAATCGCAGTGGCAATTATAAAACGAAAGTGCAGATGCGTTTTATTTTGGACAATCTACACAGCAAAACCGATAGTATTTTTGATATTGCCGGCGGGGCGGGAAGATTTGCTATTCCACTGCTTAAATACTCCAGTGACATTACCGTGCTGGATATCAATGAAACGGCTATCCGCTTACTGAATGAACGGAACAAAGAGATTGCGACCATTTGTGGTGATTTTATAGAAAGTGATATCAAACGAACATTTTCGTTGATCTTGTGTATTGAGGCTTTGGGTTATTTTAAGGATTGGGATGAATTTTTTAAGAAAATAAATTCATTGATGACAAAAGACAGCCGATTTATATTTACGCACACCAATTCATCCAGTTGGAGATTTTTAATGAGAAGGATAAAAAGTGTTCTCGACAAAAAAACAAGATCTTATACTGAGATGAATATGACTGATTTTAGAGCATTACTAAAAAGAAACGGACTGGAAATAGAAAAGATGGAAGGAATGAACTGGATACCTTTACCAATGCGGGCAAACAATATTTTTGTAACCATTTTTGCATTTTTCGAGCGCACGTTACACCTAAATAAATGGTATTCTCAAAGTCCATGGTTATTAATTTCCGTTAAAAAAATTCAATAAGGAAGTGAAAGCAAGTTCAAAATCTATAAACGGGCAACAGATTGCCCATTTTCTTTAAAAACTGTCCTTTTCTTTCACTTTTATGCAATTATTGAGGTTTTTCTACTTCATTCACCTTTAATTAATTAGGTATTTTCCTATTTCCTCATGGGATTTTCCCCTTTTCTTCTATTTAAGGGCGACCAAACTATTGTAGATTCATACAAAGCGTTACTTTTGACCTATCAAAATTGAACATTTAGCTCTCCCTTAAGATACAAATTACATTTTTACTTTATTCAAGCTTAACAATTAGTATAGAATTTGTACGTTTTGCCGTCTCTATAAGTGTTATAGCGCAATGTAAATTTTGATTTGTAGTGGGGATAGCGTACTTTTGTACTCGCTTTTTTTCAAAAAATTAGTAATTGAATAAAGACATAATTTTAAGATAACCAATAATTTAAATGATATCTAAACTTACTTTTCCCCAAAATTTGAAAGCCAAGTTATTAATTATACTTTTCTTTTCCGCTATTCAAATCTATGCCAAGGCTGAGGATCCCAAGATAGTTGGGGGTGAAGCGACAGCTTATCCTGCAAGCGTTTGTAGCGGGCAACACGCCGTAATTCGGTTGAAAGATTATAAGGGCACAACCATTCGCTGGCAACGAGATTCTGCAGGGACATTTGTTTTTATTTATCCATTAGTTCAAACGGATAGTTTAGTTACGCCGGCGCTAACTGTAGAGTCCAAATACAGGGCGTTAGTCTCTACGCTGGATCTTTTATTGTTCGATTCCTCTACTGTTGCAACGGTTTCCATTACACCATTTTCAGTTGGAGGAACTATAAAAAGTACGTCTTATACTGTTTGTGCGGGAGAGTCCGTGACTGTTAGTTTAAACAATGATCATGTTGGAAACAAAATTCAGTGGCAACTGGATTCTACCAACCTAGGATTTGTCAATATTTCCGGAGCAGAGTCCGCTTCTTATACAAGCCCTCCTTTAACGAAGAGCACTATTTTTCGTGCTGCCATTACGAATAGTCCTTGTGGTCCGGATAATACGAACACGGCTTCTATAACTGTAACGCCTGCCTCAAAAGGTGGTACAGCCAAAACGGTTTCTAATATCAACAATACAGTTTGCAAAGGTTCTACAGTTGATTTAACCGTTACTGGTTATGTAGGAACTGATTTTAAGTGGTTAGTAGATTCTACAGGTAGCTCTTATCAGGAAATTGCTGGCGCTACCGGACACAATTATACCACCATGCCTATTACGAAGACAATGCGATTTAAAGTTCGCGTCCAAAACGCAAATTGTACAGAGGATTTTTCAAGTGTTGTGGAAATTTATGCAGCCACTACTTCTGTTGGCGGTGAAACTTCCCCAGATACTGCAATATGTAAGGGTGGTGTTGCTAAAATCACACTTAAGGGATATCAGGGAAGTATACAATGGCAAATCGATTCAACGGGGAGCTTTGTGGATATACCAGGTGCTCATGGTACTCCTTATAATGCAACCGGTTTGACAAAAACAAGTAAATTTAAAGCGATTGTAACAAGTGCGGGTTGCAATCCGGATCCTTCTACAATTACCGTTGTTACGGTTAATCCTGTTCCGAATCCGGGTAGTGTTGTAGCTGACAATGCAACCATTTGTTTCAATACCGGAACAAATATTAACTTAAATGGAGCTACTGCCGGTGCTACTATCCAATGGCAAAAAAATCCTCCAACCGGCTTCGCTGATATTGCGAATGCGACAACGACACCCTATAGCACCGGTAATTTAACGGTTGATACAAAGTTCAGAGCAGTCGTTTCACTTGGTGCTTGTTCTGCAATTTCTAATGTGGCAACTGTAAGCATCACTTCACTTCCATCACCAGGAACTGCAAAAGCGGATGACACAACCGTTTGCAATGGAACCGGAACGCATGTTAAGTTAACTAATGCTGCAAGTGGCGTACAAATTACCTGGCAGTCTAAGACAAGCGGAGCCTTTGCAGACATTGCCAACTCAAACACAGCTGATTATGTTACCGGAAATTTAACTACAACAACCAGCTATCGTGCTTTCGTAAAGAAAAATAACTGTACTGATACATCAAACATCGTTACTGTAGTGGTTAAACCTGTTCCTAGTGGCGGAAGTGCAGTGACTGCTGCTGATTCTATTTGTTCAGGTAGTTCAACTGTTATCAACCTGAATGGTGCTACAAATGGTGCTACCATACAATGGGAAAAGAAAACAGCTTCCACCTATGATCCTATTCCTGGTGCTAACACGGCTCCTTATAATACCGGCAGCTTAACTACAACTACCTGGTTTCATGCAAAAATATCAGTTGGATCCTGCTCGGTTTATTCAGGAGAAACCAGAGTACTTATAAAAGCAAAACCGGTTGGAGGAACAATTTCACCGGGTAATACACTTTTATGTACAGGTAAATCATTGAGTTTAAAATTAAACAATTCAAGCGGCCAGATTCAATGGCAAAAAAATGATTCCGGAACATTTGAAGATCTTGTCGGTGAAATAGATGATACGTATCAAACACCAAACCTGTCAAAAACAACAAAATACAGAGCGATACTAAAAAATGCGACTTGTCCAAATGACACATCGAAAGTAATTACCATTACTATTTCACCATTATCCAAAGGAGGAGATGCATACGCAACACCTGCTTCTATTTGCAATAATTTAAAATCTGTAGTTCGAGTACAAAATTTTGTCGGATCAAGCATTCAATGGCAAAAAAAGCTTTCGAATGGTTCATTCCAAAATGTTTCAGGCTTAACAGATAGTATTTTTACTACGCCTGCTTTAACTACTACTACTACTTACCAAGCTGTTGTAACAAGTGGAGCTTGTGCATCGGCAACTTCTCTGCCTGTAACAATAAATGTTTCACCTGCTGCTGATGGAGGAGATGCAGTAGCTGATTCTACTAACGTATGCTACAATACCGGTACTGCTATTCGATTACAAAATTATTCCGGTGCATCTATACAATGGCAAAGTGATGAATCAGCGCCTGGAAATTTTTCGGATATTGCTGGTGCGCATAGTAATGTATATCTGGCTACCAATCTTAAAAAGACTACGTCCTTTAAAGCTATTGTTAAAAATGACACTTGCCCGTCTTCAGAATCGACAATTGCAACTGTAACGGTTATACCTAAAACACTAGCTGGAACACTTTCCGCAAATCCAAAAAAGGTTTGCAGTGGTTCAACTGCCAAATTAACGTTAGCTAGCTACACGCCTGGGGCACAGATCAAGTGGATGAAAAATATAGGTAATAATAATTTTCAAGTCATTCCCGGAGCTACCGGAAATGAATATACGACTATCAATTTAACTGAAGATACGGAATATAAAGCGATCGTGCGATACGGTCATTGCGACTCGGCATTTTCAAATGCCGTAACTGTACAGATTACTACACAAGATGGTGGTGATGCATTGGCTTCACCCGGTACTATTTGCAGCGGGACATCTTCTACACTTAGCTTAACGGGACAAACAGGAAGTTACAAATGGCAGCAATATGATGGAAGTAACTTTGTTGATATTCCGGGAGCTAAACATGATACTGCTTATAAAATACCAAGTTTAATAGCGACAACAATATTCAGAGCTTATGTGAGCGGAGGTTCTTGCCCTGATGTAACTTCAAATGAAGTGACTGTAACGGTTACTCCTCCATCAAAAGGAGGTAAAGCTAAACCTGATAAAAATAAATATTCTGTTTGCAGCGGAACAAACACATCCATTTCATTAACACAATATGATGGAACAATTGACTGGCAGGTGGATAACTCCGGTACGGGTACTGGTCCGTTTCTAGACGTAAATCCTATTTCACATTTAACAAAATATACCACTCCTAATTTAACACAGAAAACGCGTTATAGAGCAAAAGTTACACGCAGTGGCTGTGCTCCTGCTTACTCTGATACTGTTACGATAAGCATAGATCCTGCTTCTGTTGCTGGTACACTTGAATATTCATCATCCACTATTTGCTCAGGTGGTACTGTTACTTTTAGTGTAAAAGATTATGCAGGAACCATACAATGGCAATGCGATACATCTAATTCGTTTCAAAATATTTCCGCTACAGGAACACCTTATACCACTTTTCCAATAACTAAAAATACCACGTTTAGAGCCCTTGTTACAAATGGATCCTGTTCATCAGTTTATGTGGATGCCCCCATTACGGTTGCTCCGGCATTATCTGGCGGAAAAGCTGTTGCTACTACGTCTACTATTTGTAGCGGGAGTCAGACAACCATTCATCTAAGAAATTATACCGGTCAGATTCAATGGCAGACGAATAACGGAACAACAAATTTTCAGGATATACCAAATGCACATGATAGTTTATACACTACTCCCGCATTAACCATTGAAACTAAATACAGAGCTATATTGAGTAGTGGAACTTGTCCAACAGCAACTTCGGAAGAAGCAACAGTTTCCATATTATCTGCTTCAAAAGGAGGAAAAGCTACTGCTAACCCCTCTACTATATGCAGCAATACAACAACAACCATCACGCTGTCTCAATATGTAGGGGCTATTCAATGGCAGGTAGATTCTACAAATGTGTTTAAGGATATCGCAGGGCAAAATGCTCCCACCTTAACTACTCCGCGGTTAACAAAAAATACAAGTTTCAGAGCTGTTGTCACCAGCAATGGTTGTGATCCTGATAACTCCACTACAGCATTCGTTTCTGTAACGCCAGCATCGTATGGAGGCGTCGCAACACCAGTACAATCCAGTGTATGTAGTGGTGGTACGGCTACCATTAATTTGACCAAGGAAATTGGCACATTGATTCAATGGCAGAAAGATTCTTTGGGTTGGGTAGATATTCCAAATGCAACTGGAAAATCCTTATCCATCGTTTTAACACAAACCACCCGCTTTAGGGCACGCGTTAGAAATGGAACTTGTAATATGGCCAATTCAAATGTTGTCGAGATAACGATTACCCCAACACTTAAAGGAGGTACAGCGAAAGCCACTCCATCCAGCATTTGCAGCGGAACTACAACAACAATTAAACTAACCGGAAATACGGGGTCACTGATACAATGGCAAATGAATAAAGGTAATGGATACGTGGATATGGCAAATCAAACAGACAGTATCCTCGTAACTCCTCAATTATTTTATCCTGCAAGTACTAGTTTTAGAGCACATGTAAATGGAAGCGGTTGCCCACAAGTTACTTCTACGGTTGCAACCGTTACAACCATTCCTTTATCTGTTGCAGGCACTGTGAGTGCTACCCCTTCAAAAATTTGCAGTGGTGATAACAGTGTTTTGAAATTAACAGGAAATACAGGTACTATTCAATGGCAGTCGGATGAAGGTGGAAACGGATTTATAGATATCCCGGGGCAAACGAATGCAACCTACACAACACCTGCTTTAAATACTTCAACAAGTTACAAAGCAGTTGTAACCAGTGGAAGTTGTCCTTCAGAAAAAACTGCAGCTGCTTTAGTAACAGTTGTTCCTTCATCTTTAAGTGGTTTTGCCAAAGCAACACCTGCAACTGTATGTAACGGCGGAACCAGTAAACTTTCGGTA
>DASRRA010000340.1:0-9735 GCA_035696085.1 Bacteroidia bacterium
TGCGTTTGTTGTACAAACACAATTGTACAACGGCTTATATCCCTGAAGTGCTGGTAAAGATGCGTACGGGCGGACAAAGCAACAGCTCGCTGAAAAACAGGATACACGCCAACCGTGAAGATAAAAAAGCATGGGAATTAAATGACTTGGATCCGCATTTCCTTACATTCATCAGAAAACCGTTGTCGAAGCTGAAGCAGTTTTTCTAAAACCTGTAAGTTTTTTGACTCTCAAGACTCACACTTACACTCACTCTGGGTGAGATTAGAACTTCGCACGTATCTTCCGTTTCTTCGAACCCTTACGTTTAAAGATACTTCCGAATTTGGCCGTATAGAAATTACTTCTACCTCTCATTACATAACTGTAATAAAAAGAAGTAGACAAGTAAGAATCATTGTGTGTAGCATCTCCACGTTTTTGTCCGGGAATATAATTTTTAGGTTCAGGAACACCAGGTTGGTCACCACCTAATTCTCCTCTGCGATTAGCAAGAGCAACAGCTAGATCGCTGTTTAAGTCTGCTGGATCCGCATAAACACCGCTGATATCATCCAGGTAATCAGTGAAGGTTGTTCTCCATTCAAATTCCCAACCGATGCGATGTCTTTTGCTAAGTGTAAAACACAAACCCAACCCCAATGGAATAGAAGCATTGATACGACTGTATTTTTTACCCTCAGTTTGTAAAGGCTGTAAGGCAACCCATTTACCATTATAATATGCTTTTGGATTGCTGTAAAAACAACCAACTCCTCCAAAGGCATACATTTTAAAATCGTTTTGATATTTATACGTCTTGCCTAAATCTTGTATATCATAAAAAAATATTTGTGCTTGAAGTTCAGCTTCGATGATGTCGTTGCGGAAAGACAAATTACGTCCAACACGTCCTGGATTTTTTGAGTATCTATCAGCTCCTTCAATTCGAAGCCAGTTCAATCCAACTTTTCCGTATAGGATAGGCAATACTTTGTGACGGGCAAATCCTCCAAACGCAAATTGCGTCTTATTTAATTTCATGTCACTCACGAAATTTCTACGGGGCCCTTCTTTTCCACCAATTTCGCCGAGATAATTAGATGCTCCCAAATGAATACCGAAATCATTGGCATACTGCGCGTAGGATGATAAGCTAAACAACAGAAGAATGAGTACTACTATTTTTCGCATATAGGACAAATATATAAAAATTCTGAATAAACAAACACCAAATAAATTTTTACCTTCGTAACCATTCTTACCAATTTAAAACCACTTCTACGGTGAATAGAATTAATAAGTTATTCGGAGTTGAATTACCCATTGTTCAGGCAGGAATGATCTGGTGCAGTGGCTGGGAACTGGCTGCCGCAGTTAGTAATAGCGGTGGGTTAGGTTTAATTGGTAGCGGAAGTATGTATCCTGAGGTGCTGAGACAGCATATTCAAAAATGCAAACAGGCAACTACCAAACCTTTTGGTGTGAATGTGCCTTTATTATATCCGGATATTGACAAATTGATTGAGGTGATTATGACCGAGCAGGTGAAAGTGGTATTTACTTCTGCAGGTAACCCGAAGACATGGACGCAGAAGCTAAAAGATCAGGGTATTACAGTTGCACATCTTGTTTCCAATTCTGTTTTTGCAAAAAAATCCGAAGATGCTGGTGTGGATGCTGTTGTTGCAGAAGGATTTGAAGCCGGAGGCCACAATGGACGAGAGGAAACAACCACCATGTGCCTTGTTCCGATTGTAAAGAACGCTGTAAAAATACCCGTAATTGCAGCGGGAGGAATAGCCACAGGACGGGGAATGTTGGCTGCAATGGCACTTGGAGCGGATGGTGTTCAGATAGGGAGTCGTTTTGTGGCTTCCGAAGAAGCTTCAGCCAATATTAATTTTAAAAAGGCAATCATTGATTCCAAAGAAGGCGATACAAAGTTGATGTTAAAGCAATTAACCCCTGTTCGGTTGTTAAGAAATGATTTTTTTGAAAAAGTACAGCAAGCAGAAGCCAACGGCGCTTCACTGCAAGATTTAACAAACTTACTGGCCAGGGGAAGAGCCAAAAAGGGTATGTTTGAAGGCGATTTAAGTGAAGGGGAACTGGAAATAGGGCAAATAGCCGCATTAATACGTGACATCAAGCCTGCTCAAGACATAGTGCAGGAAATAATAATGGAATTTGAGGCAGCAAAAAAGGAGCTGCAGGAACTGCGTTTTTAATTTCTTACTAAAAGGGTTATAGAATATGATAAATTTTGAAAAATTTCAATTATCAAATGGGTTGCGTGTTATTGTGCATCAGGATAAATCCACACCTATCGCTTGCCTTAACATTTTATACGATGTAGGCGCCAGGGATGAAAATCCCGAGCAAACAGGATTCGCACATTTGTTTGAGCATTTGATGTTTGGAGGATCCATCAATATTGATAGTTATGATGAGCCTTTGCAAATGGTAGGTGGAGAAAACAATGCGTTTACCACAAATGATATTACTAATTATTACCTGACATTGCCGGTAGAAAACCTGGAAACAGGATTCTGGCTGGAGAGTGATCGCATGCTTAGTCTTGCTTTTTCTGATAAAAGCCTCGAAGTACAACGAAATGTGGTAATTGAAGAGTTCAAACAACGCTACCTCAATCAACCCTATGGTGATGTATGGCTGTTATTAAGACCCATGGCTTACAAAGTTCACTCCTACAGATGGGATACGATAGGGAAAGAAATCTCACATATCGAAAATGCACAAATGCAGGATGTGAAAAATTTCTTCAAAAAATATTATTGCCCTAACAATGCTATTATGGTCGTAGCAGGAAATGTAAAAGTGGAAGATGTAAAACAATTGGCGGAGAAATGGTTTGGTCCGATTCCTCAAGGACCGGAGAATAAACGAAACATTCCTAAAGAACCGGAACAAACGGAAGAACGCACCTTAACCGTTGAGCGCAATGTGCCAGTTGATGCCATTTACAAAGCATACCACATGTGTGCAAGAAGAGATAAAGCATATTACGCGATAGATTTAATTTCCGATGTGTTGTCGCAGGGAAACTCCTCCCGACTGCATAAATCACTGATCAAAGAAAAAAAATTATTCAGTGATATTCATGCATATGTAATGGGAGAACTGGATGAGGGATTATTTGTGGTGTCTGGCAAGTTGATTGACGGCGTAACCATGGAACAAGCGGATGCAGCCATCAATGAAGAGCTCGAAAAAATGAAAACAACGTTGGTGGCAACTGAAGAGCTAACGAAAGTAAAAAATAAAACAGAAGCCACCCATATATTTGGAGAGGTGGAAGTGTTGAATAAAGCCACTAACCTGGCTATTTCCGAATTGCTGGGAAGCGCTGATCTCATCAATGAAGAAGTGGATAAATATTTAAAGGTAACTGCCGAAGAAATGAGACAGCAAGCCATTAAATTATTCAGAAAAGAAAATTGTTCAACCTTGTATTACAAAGCAAAAAAGTAATACCATTTAACACATTAGAAAAGCGACATGGAAATCATAGATAGAAAATCATCACCGGCATTTAAAACAATTGATACGATTGAAATGATTCAGGCATCTGAAAAATTTCTTTCGAATAAAATCCCTGTTTATGCGATCAATGCAGGTACACAGGATTTAATAAAAGTAGAGTTTTTATTTTCTGCAGGTATGTTTCAGCAAAAACAACCCTTGCAAGCCGCCACAGTGAATACCATGCTGGAAGAGGGTACTTCTAAAATGAATGCGTCACAAATTGCAGATGCTGTTGATTATTACGGTGCTTTCTTAGAAACCACTATTTCACAAGACCATGCATCTGTTGTTTTGTATACGTTGACAAAGCACCTGAAAACAACATTGCCGATTATCGAACAAGTGATTAAGGATGCCTCTTTTCCACAACAGGAGCTGGAAACACACCTTACCAATAAAAAACAAAAATTTTTGGTGAACAAACAAAAGGTTGCCAATGTGGCTCGTAAACGGTTTACGGAATTACTTTTTGGAGAAAAACATCCATACGGTATCAATGTTACAGAAGACGACTTTAGTAACATCACCATCCCTATTCTCAAAGATTTCTATCAAACATTTTATACATCCAACAATTGTAAAATTATCCTGGCTGGAAAAGTAAATGAGGATGTTTATTCGTTGTTAAATAATCATTTTGGTGGGGATGACTGGAAAGGAGCTACCAACCCGACCATCATGGTTCCGCAGACACAAACAACCCTGGAAAAGAAGCAATTAATTTACAAAGAAGACGCGCTCCAATCTGCCATTCGAATCGGTAAGTTAATGTTTAATAAAACACACGCCGATTACCAGCCTTTACAAATCCTCAATACCATTTATGGTGGCTATTTCGGATCTCGTCTAATGTCGAATATTCGTGAGGATAAAGGATATACCTATGGAATAGGGTCGGGGCTTGTTTCACTGAACAATGCCGGGTATTTTTTTATTTCAACAGAGGTAGGCGTGGATGTCTGCAGTAATGCCATCCATGAAATTTATTTTGAAATGGATCGTTTGAGAGAAGAATTGGTGACGGAAGAGGAGTTGCAACTTGTTAAAAATTATTTGTTAGGAACTTTTTTACGCAGTGTGGATGGTCCCTTTGCTATGGCAGAGCGCTTTAAGGGCATTATGACTTATAATTTGGGGTATGATTATTTCACGCGTTACATTGCAACTATTAAGGCCGTTTCGGCATCTGAATTAAGAGACCTTGCCAATCAGTATTTTGATAAAAATAGCATGGTTGAATTGGTAGTTGGAAAGAAATAAAATGTTAAAAAGAATTATTATCCCCATTTTGCTTGGCTGTCTTTTTTACACAAAGGCAACAGCTTCTCATTTAATGGGTGGGGAAATAACCTGGGCTTGCCAGGGAAATGGAAGTTACATTTTTACGGTGAAGTTGTACCGCGACTGTAACGGTAGTGCCGGCGAGGATTCAATCACAGTATACGTATTCAATAATCCGGCTTTAGACAGCATACGCCTCAGCATATTTGCAAAAAAAGATATTTCTCCAACCTGCAACCCAAGTGGGCCTGTTATTTCCTGTCAGGCAGCAGAAAGTGACCCTAATTGGCCGGACTCTAAAAAACCGATAGCTGGAGCCGTTCAGGAAGCCATATTCAGGTCTAAACCTATTTTTCTTTCAGGCGTTCCACCAGCCCAGGGATGGATTTTCACCTATGATGAATGCTGCCGCAATCAAAGTATCAGCAACCTGGTTACCCCTAGTCAGTATGGTTTTACGCTGCGCGCGATTATGTATCCGTTCAATGGAAGAAACGCAGGACCTTGTTTCGACTCATCGCCAACCTTTCTGGAAAGCCCGAGCTCGGTTATCTGCCTGGGGTATCCCTTTACTTATAATCACAATGCATCTGATGCAGATCTGGATTCCCTGTCCTACTCCTGGGATGCGCCTTACGGCGATTTTTCCGGTAAATATGACCCTCCTAACAATCCTTTTCCTGTAAAATTTGCAAGTGGCTACAGCTATAAGAGCCCTTTACCAGGAACACAGCAAGATTCCCGGAATGTACCGGCCACCATTAATTCAGCTACAGGAGAAATTTCGTTTACGTCCTATACACTTGGCTATTTTGTTACCGTAGTAAAAGTGGAGGCCTGGAAATGCAATCAAAAGGTAGCCGAAATATACCGTGAAATGCAAATCGTATTACTGCCATGTTCGGTAAATGAAAAACCCATTGTCACATTTACAACGCATAAAGATACCGTACAGGCCGGGGAATTGGTCACCTTTACCATTCATGGAAATGATAAAGGTTTTTTAGCAAATGGGACTACACCGCAAACCCTTACTATTACTGCAACGGGAACACAATTGGGAACTACCTCTACTACCGGTTGTTTAAATCCGCCATGCGCTACATTAAGTCCAGCTGCTCCGGTAAGTGGACAAACAGATGTTGAAACAACTTTTAGCTGGCAAACCACCTGCGATCATGTAGCCGCCAATGCAGGTTGTAACCCGCATCCAAATACCTATACCTTCGTATTTAAAACACAAGACGACTTTTGTCCTGCACCGGCTCAAAATATTTCAACCATTTCCATTACCGTTTTAGCTAACAAAATAGTTCCTTCTCCACAACCCCGCTGTGTGACCGTATTGCCAAATGGGGATGTAACCCTTACCTGGAGTCCTGTTACCAATGTTGAAAAAACGTTTAACAGTTATCATATTTTTAGCTCCAAATCACCAACAGGTCCGTTTACCATCGTGGATAGCATTTTCTCCCTAACGCAGAATAGCTATACACACATTGGAGCAAACGCAAATACATCGCCTACGTATTATCTTATTAAAACCCGCTCAGGATGCGGTGGTAAAGTATTTTCGGATGCAATAGATACCATAGCGTCCATGAATTTAAAAGTATTGAACCCCTCCAATGGTACAGCACAATTATCATGGAATACAATTGCAAATCCTTTATTCCCGTCTTCTACAGGGCTATATAAAGTATACATGGAGTACCCTGCCGGAAACTGGCAACTGAAAAAACAAACAACCAGCACAAGTTGTATTGATTCCATTACGATTTGTAACGCCAATCTCAACTATCGTGTGGAAATGCAAGATACTACCGGTTGTATTTCGGTTTCTTCCATTGCCGGAGGAACATTTAAAAACATCATCGCCCCGGTTACACCATCTTTGGATACGATCAGCGTGGATGACAATAATAAAATTATTATCGGCTGGGCCAAAAGTCCTTCTACAGACGTGAAAGCATATTTGATCTATAAAAAACAAGGAGGAGCCAATGTTTTAATTGATACCGTGCGCGACTCTACATTTTATTACTATCTAAAATCCACGCCCGATCAGTTAAGTGAAAGTTATTTGATTGCAGCCCTGGATTCGTGCGGTAATATCGGGCTTTTGGGAACTCCCTTGTCATCCATGTATTTGAAAGCAACTGCTGATATTTGTGATCGTAGTGCTATCCTTACCTGGACAGCCTACAATACAATTGGTACAGGCCTGGAAGAGTATCGTATTTTTCAATCAACTACGGGCAACACCGGTCCTTATACTTATGTGGGTGCGGTTCCGGCCGGAACACTAACATATAGGGTACCCGGGCTATCACCCAATACAACCTATTATTTCAAAGTACAGGCAATTGATTTTTCCCACACAAAAACAGCATCAGCCAACAGGATGAAATTTTTATCTGTTGTGCCAACACCACCGAAATATTCTTACATGCGCCGCGTAAGTGTAGATGCGCCTAACGCAGTTTCTGTTACCTGCCATATAGATGTACAGGCATCTTCAAAAGCTTACAAAATAACACGGTCGGAAACCAATGCCCCTGGTAGTTTTGAAGATATTGGAACTGTTGCCGCAACCAAAAACACACCTATATCCTTTACGGACGTTACCGCGGCAACGGGTAGCAAAAGTTACTACTACAAAATGGTGGATGTGGATAGCTGTGGTTTTGATGGATTGGAGACCAATATCGGCAGGACGATCTTGTTAACAGCTGTGTCCAATAACGAACAGTTTACGAACAATTTAAGCTGGAACGATTATGAAATCTGGTCGGGTACTGTTGTTTCCTATAATATTTACAGAGGAATTGATGGTGTAATAGATCCAGCACCAATTGCTAATGTTCCATATACGGGTGGGTTAAATACGTATGCAGACGATATCAGCAACCTCTTAACGGGTCAGGGAGTATTTAGCTACTATGTAGAAGCATTAGAAGGAACAGGAAATATATATGGTTTTGCTGAAAATAGTATATCGAATGTCGCTGAAGCCTATCAGGATCCACTGATATATATCCCCAACGCGTTTGTTCCAACGAACCAGGGAGGTAGCAATGAAATCTTTATTCCTGTAACCACATTTGTTGATTTCAAAGAATATGAGTTCTTGATTTTCAACCGCTGGGGCGCGCAAATTTTTGAAACCAAAGAAGTAGGGAAAGGCTGGGATGGAAAGTTTGACGGAAAGAATGTGGAACCAGGTGTGTATGTTTATGTGCTTCGCTATAAAACTTCAAGAGGTGAATACCTAAATTACAAAGGATCTGTTACCTTGATTCGATAATTCTTCTTCAGGAATTAAAAAAAACGTGTATATTTGCGGGAATTTTAACCTAAAATTCAAATTCCCGTTCCTATGTCATTAGATTCAAGCAAATTTGTAGGTGAAGGCTTAACTTACGATGATGTACTTTTAGTACCTGCTTATTCAGAAATCCTCCCGAGAGAAGTAGAAACAACCTCCTATTTTACGAAAAAAATAAAATTGAAAACGCCCATTGTTTCAGCAGCAATGGATACCGTTACAGAATATCAGTTGGCAATCGCTATTGCACAGGAAGGTGGAATCGGCGTATTACATAAAAACATGACCATCGAAGAGCAAGCTGCACAAGTCAGAAAAGTAAAGCGTTCGGAAAGTGGAATGATCCTCGACCCGGTTACCATGCCGGAAACAGCTACTGTAAAGGATGCATTGAGCATCATGAAAGAGTTTAAAATCGGTGGAATCCCTGTGATCAATGCAAAAACGGAACTGATTGGTATTGTTACCAACAGGGATTTGCGTTTTGAAAAAAATCTAAAGCGCTCCATCAAAGAAGTGATGACCACCAAATCATTGGTTGTTGCAAAAGAAGGAACCGACTTAATAAAAGCAGAACAAATTCTTCAACATCATAAAATTGAAAAATTGCCGGTTGTTGACAAACACGGAAAATTGGTTGGTTTAATTACCTATCGTGATATTATAAAAGTAAAAGTGCATCCGAATGCGAACAAGGATGAAATCGGGCGCTTGCGTGTAGCAGCAGCTGTGGGTATTACAGGAGATGTAATTGATCGTGTTCGTGCATTGGTACAAGCTGGTGTAGATGCAATTGTCATTGATACCGCACATGGTCACTCCATGTACGTGATTGAAGTATTGAAAAAAGTAAAAAAGGCATTTCCAAAATTGCAGATCGTTGTTGGAAATGTGGCTACAGCCGATGCCGCACTGGCATTGGTAAAAGCAGGTGCTGATGCGGTGAAAGTGGGTATTGGTCCCGGATCTATTTGTACCACACGTATCATTGCGGGTGTTGGAGTGCCGCAATTAACGGCAGTAATGGACGTAGCCAAAGCCTTGAAAGGCAAGGGTGTTCCAATTATTGCAGATGGTGGTATCCGCTTTACCGGTGATATTGTAAAAGCATTGGCAGCAGGAGCAAGCTCAGTAATGATGGGATCTATGTTTGCCGGAGTGGAAGAATCACCTGGTGAAACCATTATTTTTGAAGGAAGAAAATTTAAATCCTATCGTGGAATGGGTTCCATTGAGGCCATGCAAAAAGGCTCCAAGGATCGTTATTTCCAGGATGCAGAAGATGATATCAAAAAATTAGTACCGGAAGGTATTTCCGGCCGAGTTCCGGTTAAGGGAAGTTTGGCTGAGGTCGTTTACCAATTCATTGGGGGATTAAAAGCCGGAATGGGTTATTGCGGTGCGAAAAACATGGAGGCACTTCAAAAGGCTAAGTTTATTCGCATTACAAATGCCGGTATACGCGAAAGCCATCCACATGGTGTGTCCATTACAAGAGAAGCACCGAATTACAGCAGGTAATATGTTATTTAAAAGATAATAAAAGGGCAGAAATTTTTCTGCCCTTTTGTTTTATGAGGCACGAACTATACGAAAAG
>DASRRA010000341.1:0-2334 GCA_035696085.1 Bacteroidia bacterium
AAAAAAGTAGCCAATGCAAATGTGTTTGCCGCATGCGATGAAACAAAACCATACATCCCCCCGCAATTTCCATTCAGATGCAGGATACCGTTAATGTTTAGATTATGGCAAGGTCTATAACGAAGAAATACATTTTTAAACAGATGAACCGAGAGTTGATCACTCAACACAACCGTAACCGTAACGAAAAGCGCCACGAGCCAAATACGTTTCCCAACAAATTTAAAAACGAGAAATAATAAAAATGCATACAGCGGAATCCAGGTAAACCGTCCGCTAGCTAGTAACATGACCGTATCGAAGAAAGGAGTATGCTTGCTGTTGAGGAGAAGAAAAATTTCGGTATCCAGTTTTTTCAGAGCAGAAATGATATCCATTGTTTCAACATTAATCGTAATTAAAAACCAGGGTTCGCTAATAATCAAACTCGTTTTCCTTACTATTCAACTGTTTCCACAGTTCGTCTTTCAACTCGGTTAATCCAAAATTGGTTTGAGAAGAAAAATAAAGAACAGGTACTGTATTTTTTTCTTTGAATCGTTTATTGATATCTTTCTTTATTTCCGCCAACAATTCCTCATCCAGTAAATCACATTTGGAAATGGCCAGTATTCTTTTTTTATGAAGCAGCTCTGGATTGAATTGATGCAATTCGTTCAGCAATATTTTATATTCCTTGATGAGATCGTTTGCATCTGCAGGAACAAGAAACAATAAAATGGAGTTGCGTTCAATATGTCTTAAAAAACGGAGTCCTATCCCTTTGCCTTCATGCGCTCCTTCGATAATTCCGGGGATATCTGCCATTACAAAAGATTTGTAATCGCGGTATTTAACGATTCCTAAATTCGGAACCAGTGTTGTAAACGGATAATTTGCTATCTCGGGTTTAGCGGCAGATACTACGGAAAGCAATGTAGATTTACCTGCATTCGGGAAGCCGACCAAGCCCACATCTGCCAGTACTTTTAATTCTAATATTTTCCATTCTTCCCTTCCAGGCATTCCCGGCTGCGCATAACGTGGAGTTTGATTCGTTGACGATTTAAAATGATCATTCCCTAAACCACCTTTACCACCTGGAACTATAATTATTTCCTGCCCGTCTTCCGTAATCTCCCCTTCTATCTCTCCGGTTTCCGCATCTTTTATGATGGTACCCAGTGGTACTTCCAGGATTTCATCTTTTCCTTCGGCACCCGTCATACGAGCACTGCCACCGTTTTGACCGGGCTCCGCAATTACATGTTTACGATATTTTAAATGGATAAGTGTCCAGAATTGCTTGTTGCCACGCACAATGATGTGTCCACCTCTTCCTCCATCACCTCCGTCAGGTCCTCCTTTTGCAGTCAGTTTACTGCGATGCAAATGCGCAGATCCACTTCCACCTTTACCAGACCGGCCACATATCTTCACATAATCAACAAAATTCGAATCCATAGTTACTGTTCAAAGGGTTAAATTTTCCGTAAAAGTAAGCTTTTTTCGGGAATTTTAGGCTTGTGATTTTAACGACATAGGCACATCGCTATACTGGTTTTGGGATTTGGGTAGTTTGATAGATGTTGAACCATTACAAATAGTCTATATTTGCTGAACGAAAAGAGAAATGTGGTGAGCATCTTAATATAAAATATACAATGAAAATTAAACAACTTCTTTTATTATCCATTACCTGGATTTCTACTTCAATTATTTTCTCCAGCTGCAATGAAAATGACGGGGAACAGTATACTGAAAAAATCAAAAAAGTTGAAATAACTCAAAATTTTGAAGTAGGTAACCACTTTAAATATGAGGTACAAAGAGGTAAGATTGATTCTCAAGTTCGCGATTCCGATAAATATAAAAGTTCAACAGATATTGACTTTACGGTACTCGGTGAAAAGAACGGCATGAAAGAATGCTCTTGGAAATATGGTGCTACATCCATACTTGGAGCTGCTCCTGAACAAATCGATCAGCGAACAAGAAATCTTATAAATATTTATAAAGGTATTGAATTACGATTTCTTATTGACGAAAAAGGAGCCTTCCACGAGATAACCAACTACGAAGAATGCAAGGCAGCTATTAGCAATCAGTTTAAATTTATCTATGAAAATGCTTCTAGCAAGACCACACCAGAACAATTTGAAAAAATGTCAGAGGCAATGAGCGCCACCTATGATACTCCTGAAAAATTAATAAGCACTTATTTTCCCGAACTTTCTCTCTTCTTTAACCTGTTTGGCAAAACGGTAGAAGCTGATTCTATTTATCACAGCAAAACGGAATTGTCAAATCCTTTCGGAGGACGTAATTTTCCGGCTGAACTTACTACGCAACTCG
>DASRRA010000342.1:0-11912 GCA_035696085.1 Bacteroidia bacterium
CTTGTCTGTTCCAAACCATTTTGTTTGATCGCTAATGGAAATGGCCGTGATGTTATACGATTTATCGGATGCAGAATGAAAATAAAAGGTAAAGAGATTATCGATGAGCTCTACAAGTCCGGTCCCGTATGTTCCCACCCACATGTTTCCTTCATGGTCAGCGTAAATGGTTTTGGTGTATTTATTTCCTAAACCATTATCTTCTGATAGTCGCTGGTATTCGTTGTATACAAGGGTGTTGGGCGAAAGCAATAACTTTATGACACCATTTCCGAACGTAGCTACCCATAAATTGGATTGTGCGTCTTCATAAACATACTGCACGTTGTTTATTTCAGCAGGTAAATTTTTCCCAATAGCTTTGGATGTAAACTTAGAATCAGCAGAAGGTGTTAATAAAAAGAGCCCTTGATCTTCTGTACCTACCCAAAAGCTTCCGGAATTATTTTTTTTAATGATGCATTGAATCTTCGTTTCGGGAATGGTATTCGCGTTTTTAACAAGTACAGGTTTTCTTTCACTGCCCGTTAACTTATATACCAAAAGCCCGTTGCTCGTACCTACAAGTAATTCGTTGTTTTTCGTAAAATTGAGTGAAAAAATATTTTGATCAAGAAACTCTACCTTGAAAGCTTCAACTTCAAAATCTCTGTTAATTCTAAAAATGCCATCGTTTTGTGTGGCAAACCAGACATAGCCTTTATCATCAGCAACAATGGAGTAAATGGGGCTTTTGGAAAATTTGCTGGTGTTGATGGCTTTGAATTTTTTACCATCATAATAGGTGACGCTTCCTTCGTAATGCCCTAACCATAGATTTCTGGCGTTATCCTGGTAACTGGCGGTAACAAAATTTTCAGATAAACCATCTTCTTTTGTATAGGCTTTGAAAGCAACACCATCATATTTAAAAATACCTTCACCTGTCCCTGCAATGAGGTAACCATTTTTATCCTGATTAATGGTATAAACATATGGCTGGGTGATTCCGTTGTCAACACCGTAAATTTTAAACTGGTAGGCCTGTGAGAAGACGCACTTGAAAGAGACCAAGAGGAATAAAACACTTAGGAAACGAGTCGTTGCTTTCTTCACAAGTATGCGTGTTGATTAATGTTTTATTTTGCTTGCGTTACTTTGTTCTTTCCACCGAGATTTAAAATAAGCGGTGCTTTACTCGGTTGCCATCCACCAATCGGAACCGTGTAAATCGGTAGTAAGTATCCAACCTCGTTGGTTACGTACAACGTTACATTGTTATTTTTAACAGCGAGCTTTTTGTTTTTAATAAATTGAATATCGAGTACCGTTTTTTTCTCAGCAGCAACAATTTTATGCTCGTTGGTTACCCATACATTGTCGCCGGATGCTTTGCTAAACTCGCCCTTTTTCGCAATGGAAACAATGTTTATATCAGCTCCATCATCAAAATCAAAGTTGGCAATTTTTACTGCAATTACATTTTCTTCGACATATGGATAGAGGTGGGCCAAATTGCTCATGTTGTCATCAAATCGAAAGGTGTATTCAAAGGTAAAGGAGTTTCCACCTTCAATTGGTTTGTTTTCAGTAGGAGATGAACTCAGGAAATAGCGGTATAAATTTCCATCATCACCGCTTACGCCTTCTGCTATTATTTTGAAAATATAACCAGCATACGCCTCAGAGTACTCTCCTTCTGTTGGATTGAATGGGCCGAAGGTATACCATTCCTGGTCATATAAAGGATCACTACCAAAAGTTTTTGTGTGGAGCAGGTTACCACTTTTATAATTACCGGTAGGATTGTGTTTTCTTACATCTTCTGCGGTAAAGCATGTTTTGCCGCCATATACAGAAAATTGCGTGCGGGTATTGAATTCACCCTTTTTTTCATCATTTGTTCCGCTTGTTTCCGGATCGTAGATGCGTATATAAACTGGTTGTTTCTGATATTTCGGAATAACAAAAAAAAACGTTTGTGAGAAATCATCGTCTCCCCAAGATTTATCTCCGTCTTTTCCAAATGTTACAAGGTAAGGTACATTTTCTTCAATGGTGGGTACCTGCTGAGCCATGCATCTTGTTGCAAACAATAACACCGTCAAAGTCAAATGGAATCTAAATCTCATATGTTATACGCTCAGGGATTTATTTTACTTAAAAATTTTCTATACAGTTGTAAAACAGTACATTAACGAAATCAGGGGGATGATTAGTAAACTTAAACAATTTATGCAATACTACGTATACGGAACTATAAGAATTTGGTTGTGTTTGTAAAGCATCAATTAAACCAAAAATATAAAGTATCTTCGTGTAAACAAAATAAAAGGTAGAGATTTGAAATTCAGTGATTTTAATTTTGACAGCAGTCTTCAGGAAGGGCTTGATTCAATGGGCTTTGAAACGCCAACTCCAATTCAGGAACAAGCCATACCCATCATACTTAGTAAAAAAGATTTAATCGGTTGTGCACAAACAGGCACTGGAAAAACGGCTGCGTTTTTATTGCCGATTTTAAACCAGTTATCTGCAAACCCAACTGACTTAACCGATACACTCATTATTGTTCCAACGCGTGAGTTGGCATTGCAAATTGATCAGGCCTTACAAGGCTTCTCTTATTTTACATCGGTAAGCTCGCTTGCCATTTATGGTGGAAGTGATGGAAGTGTGTTTGAGCGTGAACGCAGAGCATTAACAGATGGCGCCAATGTTATTATTGCAACACCAGGCCGATTGATGGCGCATTTAAATATGGGTTATGTGAAATTAAATGGATTGAAACACCTGATATTGGATGAAGCGGATCGTATGCTGGATATGGGTTTTGTAGATGATATCCTGAAAATCACTACTTATCTGCCAAAGGAACGACAAACACTTCTTTTTTCGGCGACAATGCCCCCTAAAATCCGAACATTAGCTACTAAACTATTAAAAGACCCGGAACATATCAACATTGCTATTTCCAAGCCTTCAGAAGGGATCATGCAGGGTGCTTATCTGACTTATGATAATCAAAAAAACAACCTGATCAAAAGCTTGTTGAAAGGCAAAGATGAAGAGTTGAATAGTGTGATCATTTTCCTTTCTACCAAACAAAAAGTGAAGGAGCTGGAAAGGGATCTTCAAAAGGCGGGCTTAAAAGCGAAAGCGATTCATTCTGATCTGGAGCAAAATGAACGGGAAGAAGTACTCTTAAATTTCAGAAGTAAACAATTGCAAATTTTAGTTGCAACAGATATCCTTTCACGGGGAATTGATATTGAAGACATCAGTTTGGTAATTAACTATGATGTGCCAGGAGATGCGGAAGATTATATTCATCGCATCGGAAGAACAGCACGTGCGGCTTCAACAGGTGTAGCACTTACTTTCATTAATGAATTTGATCAACAAAAATTTTTGCAAATAGAAACATTGATTGGTAGTGAGGTTAGAAAATTACCATTGCCTCCTGAATTAGGTGAAGGCCCTGTTTATGCACCGACGGAGAAGAAACCTTTTGTGAAAAAGAATTTCAATCGAAATAAAAAGAGATTTACAAAGCCAGCGAATAAAGCAAATGGTAAGGCTTAACAAGGTCTTAAATGTCAAAGGTTTTTAAGACCTTTGGCATTACTTCGCACCAACTAATTTCGGATACATCTTTTCGCGCAATGCTTTCACGCCTTCATCATTGATATACTCATCGTATGTCATGCGTTTATCAATAATTCCGGAAGGTGTTAATTCAATAATTCTATTGGCCACTGTTTGCACGAACTCATGATCATGTGAGGTAAACAATGCAATATGTTTCCAATCTTTTAGTGCATTGTTGAATGCTGTGATCGACTCCAAATCCAAATGATTGGTTGGCTCATCCAGAATAAGGCAATTTGCGTTGGTTAACATCATACGTGAAACCATGCAACGCACTTTTTCTCCTCCGGAAAGAACATTTGATTTTTTAAATGTTTCTTCGCCTGTAAATAGCATTCTGCCCAGGAAAGAGCGGATATACGTTTCATCTTTATCTTTTGAAAATTGGCGTAACCAATCGATCAGATTCAAATCATCTGTAAAGAATTTTGCATTCTCGTTTGGTAAATAGGATTTGGTAATGGTGCTTCCCCAGTTACATTCCCCTTTATCCGCTTTTTCTTCTTCATTTAATATTTCAAAGAAAGAAGTAATGGCGATGTGCTCTTTAGAAAGAACGGCTACTTTATCGCCTTTTACCAGTGTGAAAGAAATATTTGCAAAGTAAGGCGTTCCATCGGGGGCATTTTTTGCAAGGTTCTCCACTGATAATATTTGGTCACCGCAATCGCGGTCGGCTTTGAAAATAATGCCGGGATATTTGCGTGTAGACGGTTTGATATCATCGACTACTAATTTTTCTAATAATTTTTTACGACTGGTTGCCTGTTTGGATTTTGAAGCGTTGGCGCTAAATCGCTCCACGAATTCCTGTAATTCTTTTCGTTTGTCTTCGATCTTTTTATTCTGATCTGAACGTTGGCGTAGTGCTAACTGACTGGATTCGTACCAGAATGTATAGTTTCCAGTGTACAAAGCAATTTTATTGAAATCGATGTCAGCAATATGTGTACACACTGCATCCAGGAAATGTCGGTCGTGGGAAACAACGATGACGGTATTTTCGAAATCAGCTAAAAAATTTTCTAACCAGGTGATCGTTTCTACATCCAAGTCGTTGGTTGGCTCATCGAGCAATAGGATATCCGGGTTTCCGAAAAGTGCCTGTGCAAGCAATACACGTACTTTTTCCTTTCCGTTTAACTCACTCATTAATTTGCTATGGTATTCTTCTTTCACACCCAAATCACTCAACATGTTGGCCGCATCACTTTCAAAGTTCCAGCCATTCATTTCTGCAAATTGATTTTCCAATTCAGCAGCTTTTATCCCATCCGCATCACTAAAATCAGTCTTCGCATAAATGGCATCTTTTTGCTGCATCACATCCCATAAACGTTTATTGCCCATCATTACGGTTTGTAAAACCGGGTATGCATCAAACGCAAAGTGATTTTGGCTAAGCACGCTGAGACGCTCGCCTGGTGTAATGGATACCTGGCCCGTAGTGGCTTCAATTTCACCCGACAGGATTTTCATAAATGTTGATTTGCCGGCACCATTGGCACCGATAACACCATAGCAATTACCGGGAGTAAACTTTATACTAACTTCATCAAAAAGGACACGTTTGCCGTATCGTAATGAAAGATTGGATACTGAGATCATTTAATTTGGATTTTAAGCCTGCAAAATTAGCGATTTTAAAGGACTTTCCATAGACTTTCCAATTTTAAAATTAACGGATAACAGGCAACAGCACATTTGAACCGTGATAAATACGTATCGTAGCCTTTTTATAGTCTTTTTCCTCCGCTTTGTAAATATTCATAAACTGCTGAGGGTTCCTGTCAACCAAAGGAAACCAGGTGCTTTGAACCTGGATCATTAAGCGATGTCCTTTTTTGAAGGTATGTGCCACATCGGGCATTACATATTTTACAGTGGTAACTTTTCCGGGAATAAATGCTTCCGGTTTTTCAAAGCTGTTGCGATATTTTCCTCTCATCACTTCTCCTCGTACCAGCATTTGATATCCTTTCATGAGGTAGTTTTTTCCATTTCCTTTTACAGAGTCCGGATAACTGAAATCTTCCGGGAATACATCGACCAATTTTACAATAAAGTCAGCATCCGTACCGGTGATGGATACGAGCAAATCTGCTGTTAATGGGCCGCCCAGTGTTAAGTCCTCCTCTAAAATTTCTGTTTGATAGACGAGTACATCAGGTCGTTTACCGGCAAATCGCTGATCATCATTCATGTATTCATTTGGTCTTTTTTGAAAAGCCCCTTCTGTAAACGGAACAGGTTTGTTGGGGTCACTTACGTATTCATCGAAGTTGTTATCGGCACCTGTTTCTTCGTTAAAGCGCAAGGCACTACTTTGAGACAGATAGATCGGTTTATAGTTGACATTTGCAGGAGGCCATTGGCTGAACGCTCTCCATTTATTTTCGCCAGTAAAAAACAGGGTTGCTTTGCTAATTGTATCCTCACCAATTCCTTTAAGATAGTAATTGAAAAAGGGTAATTCAATATGTTGAACATACCATACACTTGTTTTGCTCCCAAAACGAATATTTCCTAAAAAAGAGCCTTCATTTCCTGTCCATTGTCCGTGTGACCAGGGACCCATTACCAGTTTCGCGGTTGTTGCAGGGCTTTGTGTCACATTTGCTTGATAACAGTTCCAGGCACCATAACAATCTTCTGCATCAAACAACCCCCCTACCCAAAGCATAGCCGGTTTCAAATTATATATGGCAATCCGTGCATTTCTTGCTTTCCAGAATTCATCCAGGTTGGGGTGTTCCAATATTTGATTCCAGAATTTACAACTGTCGGCAACGAGCTTCGCAATTTCTGCATGCGTTTTTTTTAAGAAGAAGTAGTAATTGTCTTTGATCGGAAATTCATAGGGTTTGCTGAATGTTTTTGTTTTACCGGTTCTGTCTTTCCCAATGGATGAGTAAAATGAAAAATTATCCGATAAAAAGAAAGCACCATTGTGATGCACATCATCTCCCATGAACCAATCGGTAACAGGGGCTTGGGGGCTTACTGCTTTTATAGCTGGATGCCCGCTGGCTGCAGCCATGGTAGCAAAGAAGCCAGGAGAGGAGACGCCCCATACGCCTACATTCCCATTATTACCAGGAACGTTTTTTACCAACCAGTCCACCGCATCATATGCATCACTGGCTTCATCAATCTCTGTGTTTTTTTTATTCCGGTTGAATGGGCGAACTTCTTCTGCTTCTCCTTCACTCATAAATTTCCCTCTTACATCCTGGAACACCAGAATATATTTTTCTTTAACGTAGTTAAAGTAGTAGGGATTTCGCCATAATGGTTGTAACTGATCTTCGCCATAAGGCATACAGGAATAAGGGGTACGGCGCAATAGCAACGGGTGTTTTTCCGTCGTATCTTTTGGGATAAGTATGGATGTAAAAAGCTTTATACCGTCACGCATAGAGATCATCACTTCTTTTTTATAATAGTTGGATGTATACCATACACTGTCTTTGTTTTGAGCGGCTGCTGTGAAAAGAAAAAGTGTAAGCAGTAGCGTGGAGAGAATTCGTTTTGTCATGATTGATTTTTGGATATACAAGTTTACTAAAAAATCAACGCTACTTGTGTTGTCGAATAAATTTTGCTAAGGGTTATTTTTTTGTGAACTACCGATAAAATTCAAAACCGGACCGATGACTAATATCTCATGGAAAAAAAGTTAGAAAGACATTAAAATAGAATACCTCACGTTAGGGGGATAGTATAAATTATAAAGATGAATAATTATGAAAAAAGTAAAAATTGAAAGCAAATTGATGCTTAAAAAGGAAAGAATTGCTCAATTAGGAAAAAGTCAACTGGACGCTATTAAAGGAGGTACACCACCGATAAAAGGTGGTCCTATTGGTCAAGCGACGATAACTTGTACCTGTTTGACGTCGTGGGTTTGTCAGTAGAGGTTATTTATTGAATAAAAAAGCGATAATGATTTTTTTCATTATCGCTTTTTATATTTCAGTGTGAGTGTGAGCGTGAGACTTGCAACTTCCGCTAACGCTGCAGTTGCTTGAGTGTTAATGGCCGCCACCATCCACCTCGTTTTCACCAAGTGGAACAGTTTGAGGAACGAAATCGCGCTCTTTACCAGGTTTGCTATAGTCATATGGCCAACGGTGTACTACAGGTAATGGACCAGGCCAGTTTCCATGTGTATTTGCCATTGGTGTTGTCCACTCCAATGTATTTGCTCCCCAAGGGTTTTGTTCTGATTTCGGACCACGGAACATAGAGTAGAAGAAGTTGAACAAGAACAATAGCTGCGCACATGCTCCTAAAATTGCGAAGCAAGTGATCAATACGTTGATATCAACTAAATTGTCGAACATTGGGAATGCACTGTTAGAGTAGTAACGACGTGGTACACCTGCTAGTCCTAAGAAGTGCATCGGGAAGAATACACCATATGCGGATACAAATGTTAACCAGAAGTGGATATATCCCAATTTCTTATTCATGTGGCGTAAAAACATTTTCGGAAACCAGTGGTAAACTCCGGCAAGCATCCCTAAAATAGCTGATACACCCATTACAATGTGAAAGTGGGCTACAACGAAGTAGGTATCATGGATTGGAATATCCAATGCTGAATCTGCTAAGATGATACCTGTTAAACCTCCGGAAATGAAGGTCGAAACCAATCCGATTGCAAATAACATGGCTGGCGTGAATTGAATATTGCCCTTCCAAAGTGTAGTGATGTAGTTAAATGCTTTTACCGCAGATGGAATTGCGATCAATAATGTTGTGAATACGAATACTGAACCTAAGAATGGATTCATACCGGTGATGAACATATGGTGACCCCAAACGATGAAGGAAAGGAATCCGATAGCCATGATGGAACCGATCATCGCACGGTAACCGAAGATCGGTTTACGAGCGTTTACAGAAATGATTTCAGATGTTAAACCAAGAGCAGGTAAAATGATGATGTATACCTCCGGATGACCTAAGAACCAGAATAAATGCTGATACAGGATAGGGCTACCGCCGGTTTGCTCTAAGGCTTGTCCGCCAATGTAGATATCTGATAGGTAGAAAGAAGTTCCAAAGCTACGGTCGAAAATCAACAACAATGCTGCAGATAATAAAACCGGGAAGGAAAGAACACCAAGAATAGCAGTAACGAAGAATGCCCAGATGGTTAATGGTAAACGGGTCATAGTCATTCCTTTTGTTCTCAAGTTAAGGATGGTAACGATGTAGTTCAAACCACCTAACAAAGAAGAAACGATAAAGAAAGTCATGGAAACTAACCAAAGTGTCATTCCCAGTTTAGATCCTTCCATTGCCTGAGGCAATGCACTTAAAGGAGGATAAACTGTCCAACCACCAGATGCAGGACCTGTTTCAATAAAGAAAGCAGAGATCATCACGATGCTGGAAAGGAAGAAGAACCAGTAGGATAGCATGTTCAGGAATCCAGAGGCCATATCACGTGCACCAATTTGGTAAGGAATCAACAAGTTACTGAATGTACCACTCAATCCACCTGTTAATACCATAAACACCATTACCGTACCGTGGATGGTAACAAGGGCCATGTACATACCTGGATCTAAAAGTCCATCTTTCCCCCATTTATCTCCTAAGAAGAAATGGATGATGGCAAATTTTTCTCCCGGCCAAGCAAGCTGTAAACGGAATAAGATAGACATCAACATCGCTAAAACGGCCATGATCACAGCAGTTATTAAAAACTGGCGTGAGATGGTTTTGTGATCCATGCTAAAGATATATTTGGATACAAATGATTCTTCATGATGGTGATCATCATGATGACCGTGTGATTCGTGATGTTCGTGGTGATGACCGTGACCGTGATTCTCCATTGACATATATTAAATTATTGAAATTTTATACTTAAATACTTAAAAAAATAATGATGTTCTTACTCGTGTTTTCCAGTTGTTGCTGCTGCAGTCTCTGCTGCTTTCATTTCAACAGCAGCTGTTTCTTTTTTCGGAAACTTTTTTTCTACTTGTGCAGCCATCCATTTGTCGTAATCTTCTTGTGTGTCTACTACCAACATGATTTGCATGTTGTAGTGACTGTTTCCACAAATTTTGTTACACAATAAAATGTAATCAAAGTCGTATGGTTTTTCTCCGCGTTCTGCTCTTACCTCATTGATCCCTGCAACCAATTTAATTACTTCTGGTTTTTTGCGCATCTCTGCAGTAGTAATGGTTGGTGTAAAATGAAGTTCAGTAACCATACCTGGTACACAGTTCATTTGTGCTCTGAAGTGTGGAAAGTAAGCACTGTGAATAACATCGCGGGAGCGGAATTTAAATTCAACTTCTTTACCAACCGGAATGTGGAATTCATTTTTTACAACGATATCATCGGCTCCTTCTTTGCTTAAGGAGTCCATACCTAAGTCGTTTGTAGCGGTAATTAATTTATAATTTGTTTCACCCAATTTGTTATCCTTACCGGCATAGCGGGCAGTCCAGTCAAATTGTTTTGCATACAATTCAACTACCATTGAATCTGGATTTGGTTCGGAAGTAATACCATTCCATGTTTTGATACCATAAATAACAATGATGGCGAGAACAATAGCCGGGATAACAGTCCAAATTAACTCCAGTTTATTATCATGTGGGAAATATTTGGCAACATTGTCTTTTCTTCCGTAGTATTTATAGGCAAAAAAGAAAAGTAGAATATGTGTAAGAACAAAAACAACCCAGATAATTAGCATGTTCATATCGAATAGCCAGTCGAGCGCTACGCCATGTACAGAAGCTGCTTCAGGCAGTATTCGGCTTCCGAAGCTTGTCAAGTTGTAAATAACGAATGAGAACAAAGCAAACAAGAAGGTCAACATGATTCGTGACATGAGGCGATTATCTTTTTCAGTAATCTCTTCCTGCTTTTTCCCTTTTAAACTTGAAGCAAGTTCAAATACTCTTACCAGATAGCCAATTGCGAGAACAGTTAAAATTATGGCAACGTAAACTAAAAACTTTATCATAGTATATTGAATTGTTAATTCGTTATTGTAATGCGTAATGTGTTTTAAATATTAGTAATGGTGGTGAAGACTTTCATCCAAATAAGGATGTTTCTGAACCATTAATGGTCTTTTCGATAGTGATTTATGAACTACAAATAAAAGCAAGCCCAAAAATCCTAATGCCATTCCAATCTCTATAAGTCCTAAGTGATGTTCACCTTTTACAGTTGCTGGCATTACCATCATATACACATCTAACCAGTGGCCGACAAAAATAATACATCCTACAAAAGTTAAAAAGAAATAATTGCGTTTTGCATCGCGGCTCATTAGCAATACCATTGGGAAAACAAAATTCATAAAGAATACGGTCCACATTAAGCCCATGTAATGGAAATCATGTAAACGCTCCTGGAAATAAATAATCTCTTCCGGAATATCCGTATACCAGATCAGCATGAACTGGCAGAACCATAAGTAGCTCCACAAGAAACTCACAGCAAATACCCATTTACCTAAATCATGGATGTGGCTGTCGTTTACTTGTTCAAGATATCCTTTGCGTTTTAAGAAAAGTACGAATAAAATGATGGTGATCATTGCAGAGATCCACATTCCGGCAAATGAATACCAACCGTACATGGTGCTAAACCAATGAATATCTAATGACATCATCCAATCCCATGCAGAAGTAGAAGAAGTTACAGCGAAGAACACAAGAAACACTGCAGCTTTACCCATTTGTTTAAAGTGGATAGCCGTACCACCTTGTAAATCTTGTTCAATGGAGCGTTTGATAAAACCTCTTTGAAACAAGCACCAGATCACTAAGTAACCGATTGTTCTCAACCAAAAGAACCATGGTGCAAAGTATCCGTGTTTACCGGCAATGATTTTATCGTATTCAGGATTTGGTGTTTTTCCATCCTCTAAAAATTCTTTATACACTTCCGGATTCATCCAGTGATATAAGTGATTCATATGTAATTGACTTGCCAAAATAATCAGGAACATGATCACAGCACCAACCGGCAAGTAAGAAGAAATTGCTTCGTAAACTCTTTTCACAGCAACAGACCATGCTACCTCTGCAACGTATTGGATAGCCATAAAGAACGTTGCCAATAAACCAATTCCCATGTAAAACCAACCATTTACAAGTAGATTCGCCCAAACACGTGTATGGTGATACTCTTCGTGGTTAACACCTTCCGGAGCGTGGTCGGTAAGAAAACCGGCAATTATAGTGATTAAGCCTATCGCCATTAAACCAAAGGTGATATTTCTGGTTTTATTT
>DASRRA010000343.1:0-2470 GCA_035696085.1 Bacteroidia bacterium
GGTACTGAATCAGTCGTTTTACCAATTGAATTAGTCAAGTTTTATGGCTTGAATAATAATAATGGAAATATCATTTACTGGACAACCGCATCTGAAGAAAACAACGATTATTTCACGCTTGAACATTCTACTAATGGAAAAAATTTCAATGCGATTTTTACAATAAAAGGCGCAGGTAATAGTACCAGCATAATTAATTATTCCTACACACATGTCGATCCACCTTGCTGTTTAAACTATTATCGATTGCATCAAACAGATTATGATGGAAAAAGAACCTGTTCAAAACAAATAGTGATTGAAACTGAAAAAAAGAACATCATTGAAAACGTTTATATAAATGAACAAAATAAAATCATCGTCGATCTTAGTTCGGAAACGGAAAGAAATAGTTCTATCCAAATAATAAATGCTACGGGAGCGATTCTTTATACAAAGCAATATGAATTAACCACCGGAAACAACCGCTTTTTTATAGATGCACCTTTGAGTGCCGGAATCTATTGCCTTACTGTTTCCTTTGATGATAAGACGTTCACCAGGAAAGTGATTATCAGTAAATAGGATTAAATAGTTAAAGAATACGGATATCTGACCAAATGAGAAAAAAAGAGAAAGCGAATAGTTTTTATCTCACACTATTCGCTTAAATCAAATATACCGTAAATTACTTTTGAATCTTTGCCAGATAAGCTTCCAATTGATTCATTGTTCCTGCAAATCCCTGCGACATATTTTCAATCATTGAATAATACGTTGCTTCCTGTTCAGGCGTTGCGTTAATTGGATGACCAGCAAGTGTAACCGTTGTAATTCCATTTTTTTCTTCCAATGTCAGCTGATTAAAAATCTCTAAAGGAAATTCCATAGGGAATGGCGCTTTACAAATATTCCCGCTTTCATCCGAAAAGGAGTTTACAAATGCGATAGAGTCAGGCTTAACGATGTCGTGGTAAATAAAAACACCCCACATAGTTTGGCCGTTTCCTACCATTTTGTAATGCAATTTTCCACCTTTTTGAAAATCGAATTTAAGGATGGTAACGGGCATACCCACTGGTCCCCACCACTCAGCAAATGCTTCTGCATTTGCAAATGCCTGAAACACCAATGATTTAGGTGCTTTGAAGTCACGAACGATGGTAAGCCCTTTCTTTTCTGTTTTTGCGTTGTTTGTCATTTTGATTTATTTTTTGATTTATTTTTCGATTTTTTAATTGCTTTCGGTTGTGCTTGAATTCTGCTCAAGTATTTGTCAAGTGAGTTAAATTTCTCATTCCAGTATTGACGATATTGATCCACCCAGTTGGACACCTCACGGAGTGTATCCAATTTCGCTTCGCAATAGCGCTCTCGTCCTTGCTGACGAATGGTAACCATTCCGCATTCAGTTAGGATTTTAATATGTTGCGATATAGCAGGACGGCTCATCTCAAAATTCTCCGCGATAGCATTTAAGTTCATGGATTTTTGTGCAATAAAACCAATGATTTGGCGTCGGGTAGGGTCGGCTATGGCTTGGAAAACATCTCTTCTTGCTTCTATGGACATAATATGTAAGTATTTGGTTACAAATATATATGTAAGTATTTGCTTACGCAAATTTTAAAGAAATTTTTTTTAAGTTAGAATAAGGTAGTATTGGTGATGTGTTGTTATTGGAAAGGGAGTAAGCACTTATTCGACTTAGCGAGTTTGCGGTCGCCTTTCTTATAAACTATGCAACCTCTTAATTGCAAAAGCTCTTCCTGAACCGGAATTTAAATATTTTTCAAATTCATAGGCTTTGTAAATAGCCACAAAGATAATTGATGAACAAATTGTATAGGTAGGCGACTAGAGGTAGTATGCGTTAGATTAAAAAACAAAACCCTGGTTTGAATTTTTCAAACCAGGGTTTTGTTTTACTCTTAATAAAAGTTCACCAGTAAAGGCGAACCCGCTTTCGCATTCTCCTGCGGACCGCGTCCGCCGTAGCCCGCTTCAGCGGGCGAAGGCGGAGAAAGAGGGATTCGAACCCCCGGAAGTGTTACCTTCAACAGTTTTCAAGACTGCCGCAATCGACCACTCTGCCATTTCTCCGGGGACAAAAGTATCATTTTTTCCTTTTCCACAAGCAAAAAGACTAAAAAAAGTATTTTTATTCCTTAACTTTGTATAGAGTTGTCGCTCATCTCACACAAATTAATAAGTGATCATGAAAAAGTATCTGATAATCTTGTGTTTATGTTTTAGCGCCTGCATTGCTCAACAAGCACAAGGAGCTGTTACAGCTTACCTCACCTATGCCGTTTTTGAAAATCCCGGTCAAGGTCCTTACCTGGAAACCTATCTTTCGGTGATGGGTTCTTCTGTAAAAGCCTTGCAACAGCAAAATGGCCTTTATAAAGGTGAAGTAGAGATTGAGATTCGCTTTTTACAGAACAATGAAATTAAAAATGCAAAAAAATACGTGTTAAATAGTCCGGAT
>DASRRA010000344.1:0-21235 GCA_035696085.1 Bacteroidia bacterium
AAATAGCCCACCATGCGATTGTTTTTTAAAATTAATTTTTCAAAACCTACTTCCATAGCTAACCAACGCAAGCGTATAGTATGGATCAGTTCAAGTGTTTGAGCAGGTACCGGACCAAAGCGATCGATAAGCTGCGCTTGAAACTTTTGCAGCTCTTCTTCATTTTTAGAATCATCCAATTCTCTGTATAAATTCAAACGTTCCGTAATGTTATTGACATAATCATCCGGAATTAAAATTTCCATATCTGTATCAATCATGCAATCGCTTACATAAGTAGCATGCACATTCCCTGTAAATTTATGAGAACCTCCTACTTCTGTTGTGCGCAATTCTTCATGCTCCATGCGCAACTCCATGATGGCTTCATCGAGAATTTTTTGATACATCTCAAAACCAATTTCATTAATGAAACCACTTTGTTCACCACCCAATAAATTTCCGGCACCCCGTATATCCAAATCCCGCATCGCAATGTTGAAGCCGCTTCCCAAATCCGAAAATTCTTCGATAGCTTTCAAGCGCTTGCGTGCCTCCGGCGTCAATAAGGAAACGGGAGTAGTCAATAAATAACAAAATGCTTTTTTGTTGGAACGTCCAACACGTCCACGCATCTGGTGCAAATCACTCAACCCAAACATATGCGCCTGGTTAATGATAATGGTATTCGCATTGGAAATATCCAAACCTGCTTCAATAATGGTCGTGGCAACCAACACATCGTATTCTCCCTCCACAAAATCCATCATCACCTGCTCCAGTTTGTCTCCTTCCAATTGCCCATGCCCTATAGCTACACGCACATCCGGACACAAGCGCTGAATCATTCCCGCAATCTCCATAATATTCTGAACCCTGTTGTGTACAAAGAAAACTTGTCCACCACGGGATACTTCAAAGGTCACCGCATCACGTATCACTTCTTCGTTGAATGTATGTAACTCCGTTTGCACCGGGTAACGGTTAGGCGGTGGCGTGCTGATAACCGATAAATCACGGGCACCCATCATAGAAAATTGCAAGGTACGTGGAATGGGTGTTGCCGTCAGCGTAAGCGTATCCACATTCGATTTAAATGTTTTCAATTTATCTTTTACAGCTACGCCAAATTTTTGCTCCTCATCAATAATGATCAATCCCAAATCTTTGAATTGAACACCTTTTCCAACGATGCCGTGTGTGCCAATTAAAATATCCACTTCACCTTTGGCCACTTTCTCCAATGTTTCTTTTTGGTCTTTGCTGGATTTATAGCGATTGATATAATCCACATTGCAAGGGAGGTCTTTAAATCGTTCACGGAATGTTTTAAAATGCTGAAGCGCCAGAATTGTGGTTGGAACCAATACCGCAACCTGCTTGCTATCACACACTGCTTTAAATGCAGCCCGCAAAGCAACCTCTGTTTTTCCAAAACCAACATCACCGCAAATAAGTCTATCCATAGGCCATTCGCTTTCCATATCCCGTTTTACATCCGCAGTGGATTTTATTTGGTCCGGTGTATCTTCATAAATAAAAGAAGCTTCCAGCTCATTTTGCAGATAGGTATCCCTGCTGAATTTAAATCCTTTTAAGGCTTTTCTTTTCGCATACAATTGAATTAAATCATACGCAATCTCTTTTACTTTCTTCTTGGTTTTCTGTTTGAGTGTTGCCCAGGCATTGGTGCCGAGTTTATTTATTTTCGGTTCGGCTCCCTCTTTACCGGAGTATTTGGCAATGCGATGCAGCGAGTGAATGCTGATGTTAACGATATCATAATCCTTGTACACCAGTCGTATGGTCTCCTGCATTTTCCCATTTACCTCAATGGTTTCCAGTCCCCCATAACGCCCCACACCATAATCGATGTGGGTAATGTAATCTCCCGGATTTAATCCCTTTAATTCCTTTAACGTAAGTGCTTCATTCTTTTTATTGAATGAGTTTTTTAAACGAAAACGGTGGTAGCGATCAAACAACTGGTGATCGGTATAACAAGCTATTCGTAACTCGTTATCAATAAACCCTTCGTGAATAGAAAGCAAAATGGGTGTAAACAATTCCGGTTCTCCTTCTTTTTTAGGAGAAATGTCTTCAAAAATTTTATAGAGTCGTTCTATTTGTTTGGCGGCATCCGCAAAAATAATATTGGACAAGCCGTTACGCAGGTTACCTTTTAAATTATCGTTGAGCAGACCAAAATTTTTATTGAAACTCGGTTGAGGAGAAAAATTATAGGTAATGGTTTGTGTGGCTTGTAATGAAAAATGATTTCCGAACTCTACCAGGGGAAATTGCAAGGCCTGCTTGGTGAATACATCTTTGTTGACATACAACTCAGCAGGTTCCAATTGTGCAATGGTTGATTTTAAATTCGCATAAGCGGTCTCTGCCAGTTTAAATCCTTTATCGATTCTATCCAGTGTTAATTGAAAATGCTTCAACCATATCACCGAATTTTCCGGAATAAATTCAAAAAATGTTTGTCGGCTTTCCTGCAACAATTTTGTTTGTACGTTTGGAATGATGGTACAAAATGTAAGCTTGGAAATGGATAATTGAGAAATGCTATCAAAGCTGCGGATAGAATCCACTTCGTTTCCTAAAAATTCAACACGGTAAGGATAATCATTTGAAAAAGAAAAAATATCGACAATACCGCCGCGTATGGAAAATTGCCCGGGTTCCACTACGTAATCCACTCTATCGAAGCCATATTCTATTAATACATCGGTAATAAAATCAATGGAAATTTTTTCGCCTTGTTTGAGTGAAAGTGTATTCTTGGTCAAATGTGATTTGGTAACCACCTTTTCTACCAATGCTTCCGGGTAGCTGACAATGCAAATGTGTTTTTTACTGGTATTGATTTTATTTAATACTTCGGCTCTCAGTAAAATATTGGCATTGTCTATTTCTTCATGTTCATAAGGCATGCGATAGGATGCCGGAAAGAACAATACATTTTCTTCACCGATCAATCCTTCCAGATCATTTAAAAAATAAGCGGCCTCTTCTTTATCAGCCAGAATGATCAGATTGGTTTTATGAACATATTGATAGGCGGATGCAGCGATAAAAGCGCTGGCTGAACCGATCACGCCTTTCAATTGGACGCGTGTATTCCCCTCTTTCAGCTCTTGTGAAAGAATAGAATTGTTTTTGGATTCACCAAACTTTTTTAAAATATCTTCTTTGGTCAATTGATAATTGTAATAATAAATCAACCATCCTCCGCTAAAGCTTCGGCTGGCGCTTCGCGAATTTACAAAAAAAAACTCCTTACTTGCCTGTGCAAATAAGGAGTTTTAGAAGGTTTTTAGAATTATGCTTTTTCTGAACTGATTACGGAATATTTTCTCATGTATTCACTTGCCATATCCACCATATCGGCAGAACCCAGAAATAAAGGGGTACGTTGGTGAAGTTCTTTCATATCCAGTTCCAGAATACGTTTGAAACCGTCGGTTGCCTTACCTCCTGCTTGTTCCACAATAAATGCCAACGGATTGCACTCATATAATAAGCGTAATTTTCCTTTTGGTGATTTGGAAGTCGTTGGATAAATATAAATTCCACCGGTAATTAAGTTTCTGTGGATATCTGCTACACCGGAACCAATGTAACGGGAAGAGTAAGGACGGCCGGTCGCTTTGTCTTCTTCCTGACAATATTTAATGTATTTTTTTACACCATCCGGGAAATGCACATAGTTTCCTTCGTTGATGGAATAGGTTTTTGCGGATTTTGGTGTTTGCATATTCGGATGTGATAAACAAAACTCACCGATAGATGGATCCAGTGTAAATCCGTTTACACCTTTTCCTGTCGTGTATACTAACATACAGGAAGAACCGTAAATCACATAGCCGGCAGCAACCTGTTCTGTTCCGTGTTGAAAGAAATCTTCTGTAGTACCGGGTCCGGAAAGCGATGTTCTTCTGTAAATAGAAAAAATAGTTCCTACAGAAACGTTCACATCAATATTGGAAGATCCATCCAATGGATCCATTGCCACAATGTATTTGGCATTTTTTGACATTTCGTTTTCAATCACAATAATGTCTTCATTCTCTTCTGAAGCAATAGCGCAGCATTCGCCTCCAACACTAAGGGCTGCAATGAATTGCTCATTGGCAAATACATCCAGTTTTTTTACATTTTCTCCTTGCACATTTATTTCTCCGGCATCACCCAGTATGTCTGCCAAACCAGCTTTGTTTACTTCGCGGTTTACAATTTTAGCTGCAATACCAATATCACGTAATAAACGTGAAAGCTCCCCTTTTGAAAAAGGAAAATCGGCCTGTTTTTCTATAATAAACTGGCCTAATGTCTTAACCCTACTCATGGTTGTATTCATTTTTAGTTTTCGCAAATATCGCACTTTTTTTCGGAGGGATAACATGATATTTTCCCTTATTTAAAGCAAAATTTACCTTTAAAATAGATTTTGTCGATAATTTAGACTATTAATGTTCCTCCGGGATGTGCTGTAATTATCACATAATTATAATATCTTTGTTTCTCCCCAAATCTTACATTATTTTTTACATCATGAACACCATTTCTATCAGAAAGGGCCTAAAATCTGACCTTCCCTACGTACTTCAACTTATCCGTGAACTGGCTGTTTATGAAAAAGCCGAAGGTGAAGTTATCATCACCGTTGAAGAGCTGGAAAAAGACGGGTTTGGCCAACACCCTTTATTTCATTTTTTTGTTGCCGAAACACAAGGAAAAATTGTTGGGTTAGCACTTTATTATATTAAGTATTCCACCTGGAAAGGGAAATGTGTATTCCTGGAAGATTTGATTGTAACCGATAATTATAGAAAACATGGTATTGGAAAGCGATTATTTAATGAAGTAATTAAAGCTGCTAAAGAAATACATGCAGAGCGTATGGAATGGCAGGTATTGGATTGGAATGAGCCCGCCATTAATTTTTACAAAACGTATAACACACACTTTGCACCGGAATGGGTGAACTGTAAATTAGTGGGTGAACAGATCCAACGTTTTGAGTCCTCTTTAAACTAATTTGAATGAACATCTATAAATTTGGTGGCGCCTCTGTAAAAGACGCCGCTGCCGTAAAAAACGTAGCACACATCCTTAAAAATTTTGCAGCGGGTAATACCATTGTGGTGATTTCAGCCATGGGCAAAATCACCAATGCATTGGAAAAACTCGTAAATGCGGTATTTTATAAAACAGAAGATCCTGCACCGGTTTTGGAGGAAATAAAAAAATACCACTTTGATATTGTAAAGCAATTGTTTCCTTCACCTCAACATCCTATTTACAATGAGTTGAACAATACATTTGTAGAATTGGATTGGGCCATTGAAGATGAGCTCACCGAAAATTATAACTACGAGTATGATAAGATGGTGAGCATGGGTGAAATTATTTCTACCAAAATTGTAAATGCCTATTTGAATGAAATAGGCATCCCCAGCAAATGGTGGGATGTTCGGGATGTAATTCAAACCGACAACACTTACAGGGAAGGTAAAGTAAATTGGGAACTTACACAAGAATTGGTTTCTAAAAAATTACTACCCCATTTTTCTGCCTCCGGAAATAATATCGTGATCACACAAGGTTTCATCGGTGGTACCTCTGAAAATTTTACCACCACATTGGGTCGTGAAGGTTCCGATTATACCGCTGCTATTCTTGCTTTTACTACTGATGCACGAGGTGTTATTATCTGGAAGGATGTTCCCGGTGTATTGAATGCAGACCCCAAGTGGTTTGATGAAACAAAAAAATTGGATCATTTATCGTATCAGGATGCCATCGAATTAGCCTATTACGGCGCATCGGTTATTCACCCGAAAACGATCAAACCTTTACAAAACAAAAAAATTCCGTTGTTTGTAAAATCATTTTTAGATCCGGAGAAAAAAGGAACAGCTATTTCCGAGCTACCATCTGAGCCTGCCATTCCTTGCTTCATCTTTAAAATAAACCAGGTATTGCTTTCCATTTCTCCGAAAGATTTCTCATTTATTGATGAAGAAAATTTTGCCTCCATTTTTCAACTGTTTGCAGAAAAAAATGTGAAGATAAATGTGATGCAAAACTCTGCCATCAGTTTTTCTGTGAGCATGGATTACGATGAACGTAAATTTCCGGATTTGGTAAAAACACTTCAACAAGATTATAGAGTTTTATACAATGAGAATGTAGAGCTCATCACCATACGCTATTATGACCAGGCTACCATTGACAGGGTATTGATTGGAAAGAAAGTGTTATTGGAAGTAAAGAGCCGGCATACGGTGCAGTTGATTGTAAAAAATTAAATTTCCCGCTTGGAAGATTTCGAAACAAAGAAAAAGAAAAAATTTACTCCTGCTCAGGCCATTTTAAAAGCAGAAGCATACTGTGCTTACCAGGAACGTTGCCAGCAGGAAGTCCGCGACAAGCTATATGAATGGGGATTATTTCCGGATGCCGTTGAAAGCATCATCGCCAAGTTAATCACGGATAATTTTTTAAATGAAGAACGCTTTGCGAAAGCATATGCTGGCGGAAAGTTCAGAATTAAAAAGTGGGGACGTATTAAAATAAAATTAGAACTCAAAAAAAGAAAGATCTCCGATTACTGCATTAAAAAAGGCATGCAGGAGATCTCAGAAGAAGCTTACCTGAAAACATTAAAAGAACTGATTGAAAAAAAAGCAAAAGATGTAAAAGGCGGAAGAGAACACATCCGCCATTTTAAAATTGTCAATTATATTGCATCCAGGGGGTTTGAGAATGATTTGATTTGGGAGGCGATTAAAGAATTAAAGGTATAAAAACCTTTGGCATTACCCGCCAAATTCCAATCCTGCCGTACCACCTCCACTTGCTTTATCCGTTAGCATTTCATTTTTCCCTTCCGTCATTGCCTTTTTAATTTTGCTGGAAATATCAGCTGCAACTAAATTCACAACGCGTTCGCGTGGAATACCCGTTGGTAAAGCTGTTGTATTGTTTGCTCCGGCTATGTATACACCAAAAACCGGAATGTTTTGATATTGTGCAGCCTGAATTTCTTTTTGTGTGCTTTTCAATTGAGCACTTGTACTACTAATTAATACAATCAACATATTCACGTAGTTGATTTTATCAGAAACCACATTGTTCCATTGATTTTCAGGTAAGGTTGGTTTACATGTGTAACTATCAATAACCAATTCTATATTTGATTTCTTCAGCAGATCCAAAAATTGAGCTTGCTCATTGCTATATTTCTCATAATCAAAACTGATATACGCTTTTGGAGTTTCCATGGTGGGATGTTTTAGGTTTAACAAAAGATTATGAAATAACTGCATATTGCTGCAGCTTATCATTAGATGCAAGATAGAAATTATTAAGGAGAAAAAACAGGGGTTTTATACTAATTCTTCCTGTTTTAACAAACCCATTTCTTTTAACACCGGCATTGCTTCCTGCTTGTACAAAATAGGAATCACTTTTTTCAATACTTTCCCTTCAGGGCCATTAAAAAAAACAACCAAACGAGGGTAGGAAAATTTTGGCGTTCGTAATTCAACATTCAGGATTTTATGTCTGGGGATCATCGGGGTACGACTGGTTTGAAAACCTTCTTTCACGCGATTAAAGGCCACCAGTAATAAAATGAGGGCACCATAGTTCCAGGGGTGCTCAAAAAAATCCCATCCGTAAAATGAAATAGACAGCGCTGTATACACAAACAAAAATGCGAAAACCAGGTAATTCAAAATGCTGATAACGCCCCATCCTTCTCCCAGCTCATGTTCCAGCGGAACACGTGTCACCTCTTTGCTATTGACGATAAATAAGGTATCATGGCTGATATGACAATATTCCCTATTGTTAATTCTGAAAAAACGTGTTTCCATACTGAGGTTATTTACTACAAAAATAGTCGAAAAATCCGGTTGATGTCCACATAATTATTAACTTCGCGGCATGATTACAACAGACCAACTAAAAGACCTTCGGGAACGCACGGATGCGTTGAGGGGGCATCTTTGACATCGACCGGAAACTAAAAGAAATCGCCGAAGAAGAAGAAAAAGCATTGGCACCTAATTTTTGGGACAATCCCAAAAAAGCTGAAGAACTTCTCAAACAAACGAAAATCAAGAAAAACTGGACCAGTTCCTATACTACACTAAAAGGTAGTATGGATGATCTTGCCTTGATGGTTGATTTTTACAAAGAAGGAGAAGCTACTGAAGATGATGTAGAACAACAATACCAAAGCACTTTAGCCTTATTGGAAGACATTGAGTTTAAAAACATGCTCAGTGGTAAAGAAGATATTTTAAATTGCGTCGTACAAATAAATGCCGGTGCTGGTGGCACCGAAAGCTGCGATTGGGCAGCGATGCTGCTTCGCATGTACCTGATGTGGGCCGAAAAAAACGGCTTTAAAGTAAAAGAAACCGATCGTTCGGATGGTGATGTGGCGGGTATAAAATCAGTAACCATTGAAATTGAAGGTGAATACGCCTTTGGTTATTTAAAGGGAGAGAATGGTGTTCACCGACTGGTACGCATTTCTCCGTTTGATGCCAATGCCAAACGGCATACTTCTTTTGCTTCTGTATATGCTTATCCACTAATTGATGATACAATAGAGATTGAAGTTAACCCCGGAGATCTAGAATTTGAGACCTTTCGCTCAGGCGGAGCCGGCGGGCAAAATGTTAACAAGGTGGAAACTGCTGTGCGCTTGTATCACAAACCATCGGGTATTATCATTAAAAACCAGGAATCCCGTTCGCAATTGCAAAATAAGGAGAATGCCATTAAATTATTAAAGTCTCAATTATTTGAAATTGAATTGCGAAAGCAAAATGAAGCCATAGCTACAATTGAAGGCAACAAGAAAAAAATTGAATGGGGCTCACAGATCCGCAATTATGTTTTTCATCCTTATAAGTTGGTGAAAGATATACGAACCGGGTATGAAACATCCAATGTACAGGGCGTAATGGATGGAGATTTAAACGATTTTATCAAATCCTACCTGATGGAGTATGGAAGTAGCAAGTAAAAGGAATAACCATGAGTAAAAAGGAGAAAATTACAATTTACCATAATACCCGCTGCACGAAAAGCAGGGAAGCCTGTTCCCTACTAGAAGAAAAGGGAATCGACTTCGATACTGTTGAATATCTGAAAACACCGTTGAATCAAACGGAAATCAAAGCGCTATTAAAAAAATTAAATCTAAAGGCAGAAGAACTAGTTCGTAAAAGTGAACCGTTATACAAGGAAAAATTTGCCAATAAAAAAATTACAGAAGCTCAATGGATAAAAATTTTTTCTGAAAATCCTATTTTAATTGAACGCCCAATTTTAGTTAAGGGGAATAAAGCGATTATCGGACGTCCCGTTGAAAAGGTTATTGATTTTATTTAAACCATTTCAATTTTCATTTCTTATTTTTTGAGTTCTTTTTTTAACTTTTATTTTATTCAATTTTTTGGTTAACTGATCGATTAATTCACGCTCCCTTTTCCTGGTGCCCAGGTATACATTTGAAAGCTCTTTTGATATAATCAAACTGACTTTTTTCATGGTATCATCAAATTCAGTTTGATGCTCGTCAATAAATTCCATAAACGAACTGAATGTTGTTTCTATATCCGGAATGACTTCTTCCAATACATCAAATTCCATTTCGGAATAGAAAGCGATATTGGTTCCAAATGCATCCACATGGTGCTCCAACGGAACCAATTGTTTTTTCACGATGCTCTTCAAGCGCTCTTTTTCAGATTTTGAGACAATACCATCGTTATCAATTACGGCATATAAGAATTTGCCAAGTTCTGAGTAAAACTCTTTGTGATTCATAACATTTAATTTTTTAATGATTAAGATTGAAATATTCCTACTTCAAATTATTTTTGCGTTTTGTAATTAACCGTTGATCATGATAAAACCCCAACGAACATTGATTACTGATAGGTTGTAAAAAATTATGCCAATACGGTTCTGTATTATTCTAACTTTATGGCGTGCAAAAACGATGGAAAAGTATAAAATTTGTACCGAATATGTTGTAGAAATGCAACCTCATTTAAAAAAAAGTTTTTGCGAAGCATTAATCTTACCAAAAAGTAAAAAAACGCAATAATTAATGATACAGTATCGAGAAGCCACTGTTTCTGATATTCCGCAACTGCAACGAATTCGGAATGCGGTAAAAGAAAACGTGCTTTCCAATCCTAATTTGATTACAACAGATGATTACCAAAATTATCTTACCCAGCTTGGAAAAGGATGGGTTTGCGAAATAGATAATCAACTTGTAGGTTTCGCAATTGTCGACATAAAAAATAAAAATGTCTGGGCACTTTTTGTCGATCCTCTGTTTGAAAAAAAAGGAATTGGAAAAAAATTACAGGAGTTGATGCTGGATTGGTATTTCAAAAAGCGCGATATCATTTGGCTGGGAACAGCACCTCATACAAGAGCTGCACGGTTCTATACAAATACCGGTTGGACGCAAACAGGAATGCATGGAACAAAAGAATTAAAATTTGAAATGACTTCCATCGACTGGAAAAAAAATAAAAATAATTATTCCATAACACTTCAATACATGAAAAAGCCAGATGCCACTGAATACAAACCTTACTTTCAACGTTACATCGACTTAGTAAAAGAAGGTGATTTTTTAACGGAGTTAAATGCGAATACAAACGAGACCATTGCATTTTTTAAAAATATTCCAGAAAATAAACACAACTATCGGTATGCAGAAAATAAATGGACCATTAAAGAAGTTTTGATGCACATGATTGATACAGAAAGAGGATTCTCGTATCGTGTATTGGTATGTGCGCGTGGTGATGCCAACACTCCATTACATCCAATGGATGAAGACATGTATGCAGCAAATGTAGATGTTACACACAGACGTATGAATAGCTTGTTACAGGAATTTGAAACCGTTCGTAAGAGTGCAACTTTTCTTTTTGAAAATTTGACAGAAGCACAAAGTAAATTTTTAGGCAACAATATTACACATCCTATTTCTGCAAGAGCGCTGGGTTATATTTTAATCGGACACGTGAAGCATCATAACAATGTGGTGAAAGAACGTTATTTATAGTGTTTTCTTTCCTCTGTGCGGTGTGTAAGCCAGAGAAAGAAGAAAGGGGCAAAAACATTTTCACACAGCCTACCATTAAGCTCTTGTATAGTTCAAAATCCAATGATTGCCATATTTATCCGTGAGGTCTCCGAAAATAGCCCCCCAAAATGTATTCTCTAAGGGATGATTTGCGACACCACCGACAGCTAGCTTTCTATAACATTTCAGAATTTCTTCTTCACTGGAGCAAATCAATGCCAGTGACGCATTATTACCTTTGATGAGGCCTTCTTCACTAACCATATCAGAACCCATCAATACCAATTCGTTTTTTGTAAGGGTTGCATGTAAAATATGTTCCTTCATATTCACGGGCATTTGATCCGCCATTGGTGATTCTCCTATGGTTTGGAACTGTAGTTCTCCTCCGATAATGGTTTTATAAAATGTCATGGCTTCACGACATGTCCCGTTAAATGTTAAGTAAATATGAATGGCTGTTTTCATGTCCGGTTATTAATTTATATGGACAAACCTAGAGGAAAAACACCTTTTTAATGCAGGCTTGAAATGACAAAAAAAAGGGTTGAACACGACAAAAAACACTCTATATTTGTCGCATGAAACATATATCTATCCTCATCCCCAATGGAGCTGTTTTAGGGAGTGTCGAAGGCCCTCGTCAGGTTTTCACAGAAGCAAACAAATTTATTAAAAGCATAGGCAAATCTGAACTATGCAATGTCCAATTAGTAGGACTCACTGAACAGGTTCCTGTTTGTGGCGGTAAATACACAGTGAATGCTGATGTATTAACATCCGAAGTAAAAAAAACAGATTTAATTATTATTCCTGCAGTCGATGGTGACATGCAGCAAATAATTGAATCGAACAAAGATTTTTTTCCCTGGATTATCGAGCAATACAAGCAAGGCGCTGAAGTAGCGAGTTTATGCGTAGGTGCATTTTTATTGGCCTCTACCGGTTTACTTAGTGGTAAGCAATGTGCAACACATTGGATGGCCAGCCTGGAATTTAAAAAATTATTTCCGGATGTTCAATTGGTAGAAGACAAAATCATTACCGATGAACTTGGCTTGTATTCAAGTGGAGGCGCATTTTCGTATTTGAATTTGATTTTATATCTCATTGAAAAGTACGCCGGAAGAGATGTTGCGGTATTCATGTCAAAAGCATTTCAAATTGACATTGATAGACGCAGTCAATCCCAGTTCATTATTTTCAATGGGCAAAAATCACATGAAGACGAATCCATTAAGAAAGCACAGGAATTCATTGAATCGAATTTCCACGGGCGAATTGCGATTGATCAGTTAGCAGACATGTTTGCAATTGGTCGTCGCAGCTTTGAACGCAGATTCAAAAAAGCTACAAACAATACCGTAGTTGAATACATGCACCGAGTAAAAGTTGAATTCGCAAAACGCAGCTTTGAAAGTAGTAGAAAAAATATTCATGAAGTGATGTATGAGGTTGGTTATTCTGATGCAAAAGCATTCAGAGAAGTATTTAAAAAAATAACCAAGCTTACACCTATTGAGTACCGCAATAAATACAACAAACAATTTGTTGGCGTAGAAGAAAATTAATTATTAATCACTTGTCCGTTTGCCATGTATCCTGTAAGTATTACAGGATACAACAGACAAGAAAATACAGTGTTTAACAACTCGGATGCTCACAACACTCCCAATAATCAATAATAATCTTTAGGTTCTTTTTCATATCATTATAATCACTCGCCTTTTGAAAAAAACCTTGAATCGTCATCTCCGTGTAAGCTCTAATGATTGAACCCCGATCAACCGTTGTGGTATAAAAAATAAATGGAATTGCTTTTTTACGCAACGCTTCATTCGCATCAATCTTCGCCTTAAACTCCATTCCATTCTGCAAATGCATATTAATATCTGAAAAGATAATAAAGGGCTGCTCTTCTGATTCTAAAAGATATTTGAATGCGTCAATTGAATTTTCAAACCAAACCAACTTATGTTTGATGTCCAGATCTTTCATGACATTTTTAAACAACTCAAAATCATCTTTATCATCTTCCACTAATAATATAGGACCTTTTCTGAACATTGTTTTAGGTTTAAATATATGTTATAAAGCATTATTTATTTTAAGGAACGGGTGAAAGCTAGACATAAAAAGTTTAATATTCAATCAGAAAATTAATGCCAGGAAAGCTGAGGATCGCATTGCTCAGATCAATTACTTCCTTCAATTGATTCTGATTTATAATAAGATTAAAAAAGCGTTTAAATACAGGGGAAATTTAATTTAGATAGGCGTTATTCACCCACAAAGATGTGATTCCATTCTTAATCACTTGGCTTCAATTTTCGCATTTACCCCTCTTTTTTGTGGGATATTTTCCATGAAAAAAGGTCTTTTTTACTGCTTTTATCTAGTAATGGTTACATTTTTTGCGATAAAACTGGAAATTTCATAAAAATTTCTTAATTTTCTAATATAGATCGGATCGCTAAACGTCTGAGAAACGAGACCTAATTTTCAAACAATTTGATTTAACAACTACAGCTTGATTTAATTAAGTTTGGTAATCAAAAAAAATAACGATAACATTTTAGCTACTAACTGTTTAGATTAGCTCATTTTTAAGGAGTAAAGGATTAAAAAATACCATCAATTCATCCACAATGAAAAAAATTACTTTAACAATTTTGGGAATGATTAGTTTAGTCACGTATGCGCAAACGCAACGCACTATTCTTTTGGAAGAATTCACACAAGCATCTTGTAGTCAGTGTGCAGCAGCGAATCCCAACTTTAATAAATTTGTCGCAAACAACGCAAGCAAACTTGTTTCTATTAAATACCAAACGGCTTTTCCCGGAGATGATCCAATGAATAATCAAAACAAAGGAGAAGTTGCCACACGTGTCAATTATTATAGCGTTATCTCTACACCCATTGTATCCAACGATGGTAAAGCACTGGAAACGCCAGGCTCTGTCACGCAAGCTGATATCAATACAGAATATACAGTTACCTCTCCATTCAAAATGGAAATCACGCAGCAGGTAGATACGACTATAGATTCCATTCTCATTACCTGCACTATTACAGCAGCTCAGGATTTTACAACGAAAGGGCCCTTTTATTTACGAATGGCGCTCGTCGAAAAAACAATTAAATTTGCAAAAGCGCCGGGAACAAACGGTGAAAAAGAATTTTTCAGTGTGATGCGAAAAATGATTCCATCCGTTTCAGGAACATCGCTTCTATTAAACTGGACAAAAGATCACGTAGAAAAAATCGTTTATAAACAAGCTATCCCTTCTTATATTTATGACAAGAACCAATTAAGTGTTGTTGGATTTTTACAAACTGATAATAATAAAGCGGTGCTACAAGCTGCCGAAAGTGTTTCTATTACAACCGGTATTATCAGTTGTCCTGCAGCTCCACAAAGCACATTGGCTATTGTTTATCCTAATCCCGCAGCAAACGCTGCATTCATTAGCTTACAACTTTCTCAACCCGATCGCGTGATGATTCAACTGGTGAATTCGCTTGGACAAACTATACTTACAAGTGATTTGGGGCAGTTGCAAGGTGGTAATCAACAAGCCGAATTGAATACCTCACAAATCCCCCAGGGTGTTTACTTCCTGAATATTTCAGTCGGTAGCAAATTGATTTCAAAGAAAATCTCGATTACCAGATAACCAGTCACACATCAACGAATGAAAAAGTTAAATTATACGCTTTTGTTGATTTGTGGTCTTTGTGGAATTGTCAATGCACAAGCTCCATTGGGCAAACCTGTTCCCTCTGCTGATATAAAAACCCTGGATGGTAAAAATATCAATACCTCTACGTTTTCAAATAATGGTAAACCCATCATTATTAGTTTTTGGGCAACCTGGTGCAAACCGTGTAAAAAGGAGCTGGATGCCATTGCCGAGCAATATGAAGAATGGGTAGCACAAACCGGTGTTAAGCTCATTGCTGTATCCATTGATGATTCACGCAGTGCATTAAAGGTAGGTGGTGAAGTAAAAAGCAAAGACTGGAAATTTGATATTTATATTGATGAGAACCAGGATTTCAAACGGGCTATGAGTGTTAACTCCATTCCCTATACTTTTATCCTGGATGGAAGAGGAAACATTGTTTGGCAACATAACTCTTATGCCGAGGGTGATGAAGCAAACATATATGAGATTATTAAAAAGCTAGCAAGTGGGGAGAAACTAAACGAATAGTAGAATTAAATTCATTGCGCAGTGATTACAACTAAAATACTTCAGTCAATACTTAAATGTGCCCTTCCTGTTCTGGCCTCCTCTACTCTGGCTGTAGCACAAGTTAACCTGAACACAATGGGCCTCGGTGAAATTCACGGAAATTTTCAAGCCAACGCGCAATACTACATCCCCGACTCTACCATCGGTGCGGCAGATGTTCCTGAAAAAATGTTATTCAACGGTTTTGTCAATATCCTTTATACAAAAGGGAAATTCACAGCCGGATTGAGATATGAAAATTATCTGAACGCTTTACAAGGATATCCAGCCGGATACAAAGGAACCGGCATTCCCTATCGTTTCATTACCTATCGTTCTGATTTTTTAGAAATAACAGCAGGAAGCTTTTATGAGCAATTTGGAAATGGATTAATCTTAAGAACGTATGAAGAGCGCAACCTCGGGCTGGATAATGCATTGGATGGTGTACGTATAAAAGCGGAGCCTGTTAAAGGTATTTATTTAAAAGGATTAATTGGAAAACAACGTTCCTTCTTTACGCAGGGGCCGGGAATCGTAAGAGGTATTGATGGAGAAATTCAATTCAATGAATTATTTGCAAAACTCGCTGACAAAAAATTAATTTTTGGAATAGGCGGAGGCTTTCTAAGTAAATTTCAGGAAGATAAAGATCCAACGCTGGTATTACCGCAAAATGTTGGAAGTACAGCAGTACGTTTTAATTTATCCAGAAATAATTTTAGTTTGAATGGAGAGTATGCTTATAAAATAAATGATCCTTCATTGGATAATAATTTTATTTACAAACATGGTGATGCTATTTTACTTCAGGCCTTATATGCAACAAAAGGGTTTGCCGTAATGCTATCCGGTTCGCGGATTGATAATATGAGCTTTCGCTCGGATCGTACTGCACAATTGACAAATTTGCTTATCAATTATATTCCTGCCTTAAACAAACAACACACCTACAGCTTACTGACCTTCTATCCTTATGCTGCACAGTCCAAAGGAGAAATGGAATTTTCAAGCGAAGTAAAATATAAATTCTCAAAAGGAAGTCTTCTTGGTGGTGAATATGGAACAGAAATTCTAGTCAATTATTCAGGCTCCAATAGTTTGGACACAACCAACATTAGTATTGATAAGGATACGCGAAAGAAAGGATATACTTCCAGTTATTTTTCCATCGGCCCACAGGTGTACTTCAGAGATATGTATGTTGAAATCAATAAAAAATTTAACAAGCAATGGAAAAGTACCTTAGCCTACACTTACCAGGTGTATAACAAAGATGTAATTCAGAAACCTGGCACCGGTACCATCTATGCCAACATTGCCATTGTAGATATCACTTATAAAATGAATAAAGGTGCACTTCGTATGGAAGCACAACATATGGCTACCAAACAAGATCAACAGAACTGGGCTTATCTCTTATTAGAATATACGATTAACACGAACTGGTATGTAGCAGCAGGAGATTTATATAACTATGGAAATGATCATGCAAACGAACGCTACCATTATTATAATATCAGCGCCGGTTTTATAAAAGAAGCAAATCGGATTGAACTGAGTTATGGAAAACAACGGGCAGGAGTTTTTTGTGTAGGCGGTGTTTGCAGAAATGTTCCTGCATCCAATGGTGTTACTTTAACCATAACAAGTAGTTTTTAAATTCAGAAAAATGAAACAAATACTTTTTATATTATTTATTAGTTCACTGTTGGGAATATATTCCTGTGATTATGTTTCGGATCCTTTTGAGAACACGGAGCCTGTTAATGATGGAGAATTATGCCCGAGTGATTCATTTACTCCAAATGCCAAAGCTCATCGTGTGGTATTGGTTGAAGATTATACAGGGCATAGATGCACGGCCTGTCCAAAAGCTGCTATTGCTGCAGCCCAATTAGAACAAACATTCGGTGATAGTGTAGTGATTATGGCAGTGCATGCAAATTTCTTTGCTGCCGTTTATGCGCCCGACTATCCTGAAAATTTTAAAACTGCTGCCGGTGATGCCTATGATAAACAATTTGCATTCTCCTCTTATCCAAGTGGGTTGATTAACCGAAAAGACTACCCAACCAATTTGCATATTAAATCGTATGGTTCTTGGGCATCTGAAGTAAGTCAATTATTAAAAACGCCGATTGAAGCTGATTTGCAATTAAAGAGTCATTATAATAGTGCCGACAGTACGTTATGTATTAGTGCCTGGTCTAAATTCTTATCCACACAAAATGGTACGTTTAAACTTTGCATGTTTTTAACGCAGGATAGCATCATTGCTCCGCAGTTGGATGGAACTGTTCGGGTTCCAAATTATGTACACATGCACATGTTAAAAGATAACATCACTGCTATTTGGGGAGATACCCTATCCACCATTGGGTCAACTCCGGCAGCAATTATTAAAAAATATAAGTACAAAATAAAACCGGATTACAAAGGCGTTGCCTGCAAAGTAAAAGATTGCCATATTGTGGCATTTATCTACGACAACGCAACCTATCGGATTTTACAGGCACAGCAATTAAAATTAAATTAGAATGCAATTACTCTAAAACCAATATATACATGAAAACTACTCTAAAACTGAATGTGAATAGGTGCAGCACAAACTGCTTTATTCATTCCAATTTGTTAATGAATTACATCCATCATTTTTTTGATACATAAAAAGCTGTTTGAAACATTACGATTAAGCTCTCTAATTATTTATTAATAACCATTGTAAACAAACAACAGATGGAAAATTCAGGTGGACTATTTGCATTAATTAAGTCGTTAAACAAATCCGAAAAAGGCTATTTTAAGAAGTATGCTAATTTTCATGTAAGAAATAATGAACAAAACAATTACACCAAAATTTTTGATGCAATTGACTTACAAAAAATATACAATGAACCCAAGCTCATTAAAAAATTTAAAGATGAGCGTTTTATTAATCAGTTTGCTGTAGCAAAAAATTATTTATACAACATGATTCTTTCGAGTCTGGAAGCTTATACAAAAACCGTTACAATTGAGCTAAGAAGCTTAATGAACCGCGTTGAGTTGCTTTCCGAAAAGGGCTTATACACACAGGCAAGAAAGGTCTTGAAGAAAGCGAAGAAGGTTGCGTTTGAGAATGAAAAGCTTTCTTACTTATCTGAGATCAATTTGTTGGAGCAAAACATTCTTCGTTTTGAATATGATGCCAAAGGATTAAAGGAGAATGCGCAGAATTTGACACAAGAAATTCAAGACGTCGCCTTTCAAATTGATAACGTGGCTATTTACGAGCAATTGAAAAGTCAATTATTTATTCAATATACGGAAAATGGCAATTTAAGAAGTGAACGGGATATTAAGGATTTTGAATGGCTGATTAAAAACCCACTGATGCAGGATGAATGTCAGGCTTTGTCATTTAGTGCCAAAATTCTATTTCTTGAATTGCATACCATGTATTATTCGTATATCGGTAACTCTAAAAAATGTTATGAATACTCCTTAAGACTGTTACATTTAATTGAAAGCAATCCAACCGTAATTGAAGTGGGTGGCAGTTTTCCAACGCAATATTTGTATCGTCATAGCATACATTGCAGCAACGCGGGAAGATATACGGAAGCTATTGATGCCATCAATCGCCTGGAATTACTTGAGCCTAAAACGGATATTCAAAAAGCTACGCTTGCGTTGAAAGTGTTGAATGCGAAAGTGGCAGTATACTTAAGAATGGGACGTATCCAGGAGGCAATGGATCTTATTCCACAAATAAAAGAGCTATTTGAAAACTCCAAGCAGGTAGACAGCTTTCTGAAAGAGGCAACTTACTGGCAGGTTATTTCACTATATATAATAACTGAACAATATAAACTTGCGTTAAACTGGTATGTAAAAGCTACGTTGGAAGAACGCTTCCATCGCCAGGATTTGGAGTGTCTGGGTCGCATTATCGAAATCATATTGCATTTCGAATTGCAAAACATCGATATACTGGAGTACCGCGTGAAAGCTGCACACCGTTTCATGTTATCCAAAGATAAACTATATCCGTTGGAGAATGCGTTCCTGACTTCTTTCCGCCATATTATCAAAAACACAGATGACAAGGGTTTTCAATTATTTTGTGAAGAAATAAAATTATTTCTACAATCGGAGACTACTATTCCGCTGGAAAATAATTATCTTGTATATACAATTATTGTATCCTGGCTTGAAAGCAAAGTGAGGGGCGAGAAAATGGAAGAGGTGATCCGGAGCAAATTTGAACCGGAACATAAAAATCCGCCTATTACGCATCGAAAAAATGAGCTGAGCCTGCAAAAGGAATGATGCATTTTATAAACACTATTTTATCATGAAAAAAATTTGTACTCTGGTTATTTCACTCCTTTCATCGGCTATTGCCTTTGGACAAAGTATACATATTTTAGATGATAAGAAAGATGTTACGAATAGTTCGGTTACTATTACTGTTACGAAAGGAGAAGAGGTGATTACTCATTTATCCCTATTGAATACAACAGCTAATAAATTGGATTATCAGGTAAACAGAACCATTTTAACCGCTCCGATTGGTGAATGCAGTAACTTATATTTTTGCACTGCTAGTCAGTGTTTTCTACCGGATACATCTACTACCTGGACCCCGCCATCCTATTTGGGATCAAGCATAGACCCGCACGAAACACTACCTAATAAGATGAAGGACACTAATTCAGTAGGATTAGAAGCACATTACAATGTATGCCCTGACGTCTGCACAAATTTAAAAGTGCTCTACAGGGTATTTCTCACAAAAGCAGGCACAACTGACACAGCGTATATTACTATTACTTACAGCTGTTCAACAGGAATTGCAAAAGAGTATTCTTTTTTGGGTTCGCTTTCGGATGCGTATCCCAATCCTGCGAAAAGTAATTTTTCTTTGCAGTATGCACTTCCTGTTTTTAGGAAGAGTGAAATTATAATCCATGATGTGCTTGGCAAAAAGGTAATGGAATTATCTGTTGAAAAACAGGAAGGAATAATGGTGATTCCAACAACGGCATTGCAACCGGGCGTTTATTTCTACACACTTTTGGTAAATGGCCAACGAGCTGTAACGAAACGGGTAGTGATCAGTGAATAATAGGAAGATTGTGTAATAAAAAAACCTCGTCTGTCCGACGAGGTTTTTTATTGCTTATTCGATTGTTAATACTTCACGATTAATTGCTGCACATTACCATTTAAATCAGTCCAAACCAATTTATATCCGTACGGGCAATCTGTTGCTCCGGTAATAATATTACCGTTTACATCCACACCATAGGTAATTGTCAATTGTTTGCTATTTGACGTAATTACAACGCCACCTTGTACAGGTTTATACAACCTGCAAACCAAGCCACCCAAAACATTTGTCACCACGTCCGTTGGAGCGGTCACCGTAAATTGAGCACCTGCTCTTGTTGTACCCCAATAAGCGGTTTTAGGTACGCCGTTCAATGTAGTATCTCCGGATTCAGTCACCGATAATACACTAGCTGCAGCAAACTGATATGTTCTTTTTCTGGCTACCATCCATTCGCGTGTGCTACCGTCATCAAAAGTAATAACCATCCCACCTCTCAACTGATGAACAATTGGCTGTCCGCTAAGTAATACAAGTATACCACCTCCATTTACATTAGTGGCAGTAACGGCTCCGTTAAAAGTAAGTGATTTATTATCTGCTATACGCGTAACTTTATAGTTTGAATAAGTCACAATTATTTTTGCACCTTTCTCATTCCAACGTGTAACTTTTCCATTTGCATAAGGGAGTTGTATGCTGATAATACCTTCGCGTTTTCTTAAGCTATCGCAACTCAATCCTTTATAGGTTATTTTAATTAAACCC
>DASRRA010000345.1:0-7911 GCA_035696085.1 Bacteroidia bacterium
TCCTTTCCCGGTCGTTGTTTGAGTACCTTCATCCAGCTGATATTGAAACAGCCCGTAAAGAATGGATAAAGTTAAACAACGGAGGAAAAACCGTTGGTTTTGAAACAAGGTATCGTACGAAAAGCGGAGAAATAAAATTGATCCGGTGGGTAGCCAATCCAAATACACAAACAAAAGAAATTTTTGCCATAGGCCGATATGATGCCGATCGTGAACGCTGGGAACAAGAACTTTTATTAAGCGAACAAAAGCACCGAACATTTTTTGAAAACTCGCAAGGATTAATGTGCTTGCATGATATGAAAGGAAATTTCATTGATGTGAACCCGGCAGGTGCTGTTTCAATCGGTTACTCCACGGATGAATTGCATGGTAAAAGTTTGTTTGATATTGTGCCTGCCGATGGCAAAGTAATGTTGTACGGATATTTAAAAGAGATTGAAAAGATGGGATCTGCTCAAGGAATTATGCGTGTGGCTCACAAAAATGGAAATATAAAAAACTGGATGTTTAACAACATCGTAACAGATGGGCCAAATGGCAAATACGTGATTGGTACCGCTGTAGATATTACCGAACGAGTATTGCTGGAAAGAGAATTAAAAGAAAGCAACAGCCGCTTCTTTAAAATATTTGATAAAAATCCGGTAAGCATGGTGCTTGCAAATGCCGCTAATTCTAAAATTGAATATGTAAACGAAGCATTTCTTGAAACGCTTGGTTTTACAAGAGATGAGGTGATCGGAAAAATATCTTCCGAATTTAATTTGATTACACCCGAGGAGCGCGCACAAACATTACTTGCTGTTAAGGAAGAAGGCAGCATAAAGCATGTAGAGCGGCTTATTCAGAAAAGAAATGGTGAAAAAATATGGATGTTAAATTCATTGGAAACTGTTGAGCTGAATAACAGTTTCTTTATCCTTAGCTCACTCTACAATATTGATGAGCGAAAAAAAATGGAAGAAGAAATGAGTCGCCTTGCTGAGTTTCAAAAAGTAATGCTGGATGGTACGGATTATTCCATTATTTCAACCACAGAACCGGAAGGCATTATTACTTCTTTTAATAAGGGGGCAGAAAAAATGCTGGGTTATAAAGCATCCGAAATGATTGGAAGAACACCTGCAATTCTTCATGATCCAATTGAAGTAGAGGAACGGGCAAAAGAACTTTCCCGGGAATTAAATATCAATATACAGCCGGGTATTGATGTATTTCATATGAAGTCAAGAACGCAAAACGTAAGTGATTCAAATGAGTGGACCTATATTGCAAAAGACGGAACGAGAATACCGGTAGAATTAACCATCACAACACTTCGCGCTACGGATAAAACGATTTTAGGCTATTTAGGAATAGCCAAAGACATCAGCGCCAGTAAAAAAGTAAAAGAGGCACTCCTGCTTGCGAAAGAAAAAGCAGAACAAGCAGTAATCGCCAAAAACAGTTTCCTGGCCAATATGAGTCATGAGATACGCACACCCATGAATGCGATTATTGGATACACCGAACTACTCACGCAAAGTCAGCTAGATGCGGATCAGCGGGAACAAGTAGATTCTGTAAGAATGGCGGGACAAAATTTATTATCCATTATCAATGACATTCTTGATTTTTCAAAAATAGAATCCGGTAAAATTGCATTGGAATCAGTACCATTTAATTTGAAAGAAACATTAAAAGGAATTTACAATCTGCTGCATGTGCGCGCTGCTGAAAAAAATCTGAATTATCATTTTTTTTTAGATGCTTCCTTGCCAGATTTTGTGTGTGGTGATAGTGTTCGCTTAAACCAGATTTTAATTAACCTGGTTGGGAATGCAATCAAGTTTACTTCAAAAGGGCATGTAACTGTCTCTGCAAAAAAAATTGATGAAGATAAAGAGTATTACCGCTTGTATTTTGTGGTGCAGGATTCCGGCTTAGGTATACCGGCAGATAAAATTGACCTCGTCTTTGAACGCTTCACTCAAGCCAATACGGAAACAACCCGCAAATTCGGAGGTACAGGATTGGGTTTAAGCATCGCCAAAAACCTGATAGAGCTACAAGGTGGAAAAATCCACATTAAAAGTGAATTGGGTGAAGGATCTGAATTCGCGTTTGATATACTTTACAAAAAAGCAGATCAAGCCGATTTAGAGCCTTTGCAAAAACCGTTTATACCGGAAAAATTATTAAGCTCTATTCGTATTTTACTTTGTGAAGATAATCCACTGAATCAAAAATTAGCCAAGCGTGTTATGGACAAATTTGGATTTGAGGTGGAGATTGCCGACAATGGATTGATAGGATTAGAAAAATTAAGAAAGGAAAAATTTGACCTGGTACTGATGGATTTACAAATGCCGGAAATGGATGGGTACCAAACTGTTCAGGCGATACGACAAGAACTTCAGTTGAAAGTGCCCATTATTGCCATGACAGCACATTCACTTGTTGGAGAAAAGGAAAAATGCATTGAGATCGGAATGAATGATTACATCGGTAAACCGTTTACACAGGAAGACCTCTACAATAAAATATGCGCCAACTTAAAAGTGGAAAACGAAAACAACGTGATCACACAAGTTAATAAAGCGAAACAGGAAGTACCAAAACCCTTACCTTTTACTGTGAACCTGGATTCGTTAAAAGAATTTTCAGGTGGCAACAAGGAATTTGAAAAAGAGTTAATAGAGTTATTCCTGAAACAGGTTCCGGAAGATATGCAGGAACTAGAAACTGGATTTAATGACTCGAATGATTTTAAAATAAAAACCATGGCGCATAAACTAAAATCCTCCATGCTGGTGATCGGTCTTTCCGGATTGAATGAGCACCTTGATTTTATTGAAAGAAATGCAGAGGCGAAAATACTGCGTACCGAATCATTTGAAAAATATAAAATGATAAAAAGTATACTGACAGAAAATTTTGAAATTCTAAAACGGAAATTAGTGGAAGAGTATAACAATTAAAATACGTTCATATGAATATATTATTTGCAGAGGATGATGATTTATTACGCAATTCTTTAACATTTTACCTGAAGAATAATGGTTATGTAGTAACATCTGTAAACAATGGTTTGGAAGTAAAAGAACAGTTAAAAAGCAACCCGTTTGATCTCATCATTACGGATTTGAATATGCCTTTTTTCGGAGGGATGGAAGTAATTAATTTTGTGAGAAACGAATTAAAATCAACGGCTCCTATTATTGTATTAACCTCGTTCGGCGTAGAAAAAGCAGAGCTGGATGCGTTTGAGATTGGAGCCAGTGAATTCATATCTAAACCATTTAGCCCTTCTATACTAAAAGCAAGAATAGACAAACTGTTAAGTAAACGTGTTGTGTAATAATTAATAGCTTTTATGAAATATCGGAAAGTATTTTTAAAATATATAACGTTAACTATACTCCTCTCCTGTATATTCAAAGAATTAGCTGCACAGGTAGATAATGTTGATAGTGCTTTTCAGCAGGCACGAACACTTGCTTTTGCTTCAAAGTATCCGGAATCCATTTTACTTTGTAAAAAGGTACTTGAAAAAAGTCCCAATTACCAGGATGTTCATGTTTTACTCGGAAGGGTTTATTTCTGGAACAATCAAACCGATTCAGCTATCGCTACTTTATCCCATACAATTAAATTTAAACCCTATGAAGATGCCTACATCGCTTTATCTGATATTTTAAGGTGGACGGAGCGTGCTTCGGAATCTTTGAAGACAGCAGAAGAGGGCTTGTCTCATTTCCCTGCGAGTGAAGATTTGACGGTTCGTGAAATAAAAGCATTGGATGATTTGAAAGAATACAAAAGTGCCTATCATCTGGCAGACTCTATGCTTTCAAAAAAAATAACGGATGCTGATTTAAGGCAATTGACCGAAACCATAAAAAACAAAATGGCAAAAAATATCATAACGCTTTCTTACGACTATGATTATTTTGACAAACAGTTTCCGGATCCCTGGCACCTGGTATCACTCTCTTATGGAAGGCAAACCAATTACCTGGGGCGAGTAACAGCCCGCGTAAATTTGGCAAACCGCTTTGCTACCAATGGCTCCCAGTTTGAAGTAGATGCTTACCCTTCTCTTGGAAAAAAAATGTACGCTTATATCAACGCCGGATACGCTGATAATGGCATTTTCCCGACATACCGACTTGGCTTATCACTTTACAGAAATTTTCCACATGCATTTGAAGCAGAGCTGGGAGTAAGAGTATTGTACTTTAGCAAAGCAACAATATTATATGTTGGTTCCATTGGAAAATATGCAGGTGATTTCTGGTTTTCCCTTCGCCCTACCTTTATTGCTTCTGAAAACGGAAACCGTATTTCTCACGCTTATTCATTCATTACCCGTTATTATTTCAATACCGCATTTGATTATATAACGCTAACACTCGGCTATGGCTTGTCACCCGATGACAGATCAAGAGAAACATTATTACAAAATCCTGATCTGAAAAAAGGAAGAATTCAATTAGCGGTGCAAAAATTAATAAAACGCACGCATATTATTTCGCTGTCCGGAGGAATCTCGAGGGGAGAATATATTCAGGGAGAGCGGAAAATCGGAAACAACATTTTTGCAGGACTGAGTTACCAAAAAATGTTTTAAGAATGGATTTTCTCAAAAAAAATAAATGGTTGATTGGAATCATCTGTTTGGTTCTGATATCTCCTATTGTATCTCACCTGCTATGGATGCTGAAGCCTGTTTCTGCCCTGGATATCATCATTGTTGATAAAACAGTTTCAGATACGCAAAAGAACGAACATGCTTCACTTACCTGGTTGTTGAATAATTTGAAAATTGTAAAAAAGGAAAATAAAGAATTGTATTCCATCGATAATTATTATGGTTTCTTTCCTAGGAACAATGAAAAATTTGACATTAATGATTTCGAAAAACGCAGCGAACCGGAACTTCGTGAGCTGTCCAGTGAACATGAAATGGTCTATATCACCGATTCTTACGGCGTGTATTCGAATGAATGGTATCATCATGAACAGATTTCTGAGCGAAGTAATTTAATTTATGGTGGATTGACAACAAAAGACATTAGTCTGCTGGAAAGATTCAAGAGCGAGAAAAAATTAATTGTAACGGAATTTAATTGCATTGGATCACCCACATCAAAACAAGTTAGAGGGCGTTTCGAGGAGCTCTTTCAGTTGAAATGGACCGGATGGATAGGGCGGTACTTTGATAACCTCTCTGTAAAGAATGTGGATATTCCCAGATGGCTAATCAATAATTATAAAAAACAACATCAGGATAAATGGGAATTTAAAAAGTCAGGAATTGCATTCGTAAATGAAAATGATCAGATTGAAATACTGGAAGAAGGAAAAGATCTGGTGTCAGCCATTCCAACAATTCATACCAATGAAGAGCAAATGAAAAGGTTTGGTATTCCCAAAATGGTGAATTATCCCTATTGGTTTGATATTCTAAAAATTGAAAATACGAATGTTCCGGTATCTCTGTACCACATTGAAACAACACCCAATGGCGATAGAATAATGAATACAAATGGAATTCTGAAAACTTTCCCCGCTATCATTGAACACAACGCAGAAGATTATAAATTCTATTATTTTGCCGGGGACTTTGCCGACAATAAAATTTCAACAAAACTATCCCAATATGTGGGGGTGCCCTGGATAAAATCAACACTCAGTTCTTTCCATGAAGGCGATAAGGAAAATTTTTACTGGAATTATTATTATCCGTTGATGTCGAAAATTATAAAGGATTATTATAACACACTTCCTGAAGAGGCAAATTGACGTGTCCGTCGAAGCTTTAGCGAAGGCGGATGTCTTCATTTACAAAATAGGACAGAATCGGGAAGGAGTTTTTTTGTGGAAAGCACCTGTGCGTTTTTTTGTTTGAATAACTCAAATTCAGATTGCAACTGTTGTTTCTTACTTTCATTGTCTACAACCTCTAAATCAAGCTGAGGTGAAAGTTTATACAAGATATCTCCACTCAATAAATAATCATGATCTAAATAGTCCTGAAACTCATTTTTATTGCGCATCAAAGGCGTTTTTTTATTAAATACTTCAATGATACTGGTGTCCATCACGCTTCCAATCCATGAGTTGACAGTTGGTTTTTCTACACTGTTGGATAAGAGTGCAAGCAAAGAAGGTGTCACATCGAAATGCGTTGCAATCGATTTAAAGGTAGCCGTTCGAGTTAGAAGCGGACTGTATACCATGAGCGGTACGCGGAAACGATCAATCTGGAACGAAATAGGAATCTCCGGAGCACGGTGATCACCGGTAATAATGAAAATGGTATTCTTAAATTCTTTACGCTTGGAGTATTCATTAAAAAAATAGCGCAATGCGTCGTCTGTATAAACAAGACAAGAAAGCTCATTGAGATAGGAGGACAGGAATTCTTTTTTATTCTGCGCAAGGTTTAATTGAGCAATTCGCTTACGGGCTTTTTCTTTATATACATCCTGACTGGGAATCAGGTAAGGCGAGTGATTGGCGACTGTAAAAAATACGGATACAAAAGGCTGCCTTTTAGAAGGAGATGAAAAATAGTTTTTAAAAATATCCAGGTCTCCGTAGCCCCAGCTAAATCCTTCAAAACTTGGAAGCCGGGTGTATCCTTTCCCAAAATTATTGACATCGGAACCGATTTCAACACCTTGCGCTTTCAGGAAGATGTCCATTTTATCAAATGACGCATCAGAGCCTGTATAGTAGCTGGATGAATAACCATTGCAATTTAATATGCTGAAAAGAGATGTTGTCTTCGGAGCAATTGTTCCTTCTTCTAAATAGCCTTGTTTTAAAAACGGAGCAGATGAAAAAAGAGAAGGAAGCGCTGCAAATGTTCTTCCTCCGGAGCTCAAGGCATTTTCCCAGAACAAACTTTTTAATTCCAGGCTATCCAGGAAAGGGGTGAAGCTCCCCAGCTTTGCGTGCTTGCCCGTAAAATCACTCCCCATTCCTTCCAATATCAGAAATACAACATTGGGTTTGTTTTCTCTGGTAAGTGATTTAAAAAACGCGCCCAGTGTATTGCGCGCTGAGTTATGTTTTAGAAATGGGAAATCAGCATTGATAAATTTTTCAGCGCTATCTGTAGAAGAAGAAATATAGTAGCTTCTGTCATCCGAAAACATGTATTCCGTTTTGTTTGAATATTTATCAAGCAGGCTGGTGGCGAAGAACTGACTCTTGTTAATGGCAAGATAGTTTTCAAACTCGGTGATCTTATTGATTCTTTGCCTTTTTAAAAAGTAGGTCAGGATGAAGAGGCCAACAAATAAAGCCAGCAATATTTTTCCTTGTTGTATAAAACGCATGGAAGATCCATTTATATAATTGTGTAGGAATATAAACCCAATTATAAATGCAATCAACCCTCCAATTAGCGAAAAACTAAATCCACCGGCCGCTTTTGTAGTAGCCATGATCTCATCCCAGGAGTATGCAAACAAATCACTGCCAAGCGGCACGCTGGTTTTGAAAAAGTAAATACTTAAAGAAATATGAATCAGAAAAATGGAAAAGCAAAGGATCCAGGAGATGGATTTCATAGCGTCGTTGTGAAGCACAGCCAGTATAAGAAGCACAGGAGTAATGACAAGAGCAATACATAGCACTGTAAATACATCATTGATAAACGCATAATAAACGATGATCCCGGAAAAACTTTTATTGAAAATGATTTCGATAAGATGCGTTAAAAAAAAGCAGGTGAATAGAATGAGAATGATGGAAGCAATTCGTTTGAATGTAAACATGAAATAGACAAATAAATCTTCTTTTAAGAAGGATCTTCCTTTTGAAATAGAAGATAGGATGGGATTTTCAAAAGCAGCTTTGGTTTCATCGCTAACGGGAGCCAGGTTATCGGAATGGGAAAAAGGTTCACCAGTT
>DASRRA010000346.1:0-7203 GCA_035696085.1 Bacteroidia bacterium
GTCACCATTATCAGTGTTCCTTACAAGCTGAGAATACAGATCTTCCGGAGTTTAGACGAATATTGATTTACAACGCCTATTGCGAAGGTTGGGCCTTGTATACAGAATCACTGGGTAAAGAATTAGGATTGTATTCAGATCCTTACCAATACTTTGGTATGCTCAATCAGGAAATGCACCGGGCTTTACGACTGGTAATTGATGTAGGATTACATGTAAAAGGCTGGACACGCGAACAAGCGATACAATATTCAGAAGAGCATGAAGCATCCACAGAACAAGGTACCGTTGCAGAGGTAGAACGTTATATCGGAATGCCAGGTCAGGCATTATCCTATAAAATTGGCCAGTTAAAAATCAGGGAATTGAGAACAAGAGCTGAGCAGGAGTTAGGAACAAAATTCAATACTGCCGAATTCCATGATGAGGTGCTTTCCTTAGGATGTATTCCGTTGCAGGTATTAGATGATAGAATAAATGCCTGGATAGCGGATAAAAAAAAGAAATAATTGATTGAAAAACGATTTTGTAAATGCGTCAGATTTCTACAACTGACGCATTTTTTTATTTCCTAAAAAACAAAACTAAGCGGTTAAGATTAGCTTAATAGTTGGTTTTTTAAATTCTCTCAAAAGTATTATAAACATTGACTTTTTTAAATGAAACGATTTTAAAAAAGGAAATCAGCACGTTAATATTGTCTTCTATTTTTGTTTTCTTAAGTCTTTAATTCGTGCTAAAATTGTATCACCAAGTTTTAAAACAATGGTGTTTTGACCTAACTATACAATGGCTCTCAAAACGTTGATGGAGGATGACAAAATCGGGGCTGCTGCTATCTCTCTTTACGCTAGTATCAGTTCCGGCTTTGTTTAAAAACTTTAGAAATTTTTCATTTGTTTTGTTGATCAAAACAAACCCTAAATAATGCAATGGTAATCAATTTTTTAGAGTAATTGACAAGTTGGATTATTAGATCCCATGTGACAGGACACATGGGATTTTTTATTGATTTTTTTGCTGCACGATTTCAGCAAATGATTTCTTTTTAATTTTGCTATCCATCCAGGAAATGAAATCAAAGTAATCCAGTGTTCTGGATTCAACAGGATCTTTCGCAATCTTTAACAAAGCAGTTCGGCTTTCATCAAAAATAGTTTTCAATTCCTGCGGACTATTTGCGGAACTTATTTTACGAACGCATTTTAAAACAATCTGATCAAATACAAAGGACCCCGCATATTTCGTTATATACCGGTTGGTTGATCGCAGGTGATTTTCAATTGTATCTGTTTGCCCTAATTCATAAAAAACAAGCAAGCGAAGAAGACGTGTTATGGATTCAATACTAATCGTTGTTTTATTTTTCTCCGTATTATTAATGATCTCGTTTAACCAGAACAAGGATTTTGAAAATTTTTGCATTCCGAAATTTAAAATTGCCAGATTGAAATATAAGATCGGACGATTGTGACCGGCCATATTTTCTCTGTAGGAAGCAATATTTTTTTGAATATCATTGACCTTCTTCTCACTTTCCGCAAAAGTCCCCGTTTGAATGTAAGCATCTAAAACATTAATGGAGATGGATATTTTATATAGTTCTGGCACTTCCAACCGATCAATTTCTTTATAGATTAAATCAAGTTGCTGTTTTTTTTTATAATGAATAAAGGAGGGTATAAAGTTGCCAAGTGATTCGATGTATTCTATTCGCCACGACTCCAATTCGAGCATATACGAATGTTTATGGAATAATTTTAACAATGCCTGTGCAAATTTGAGCGTTTGGGAACGATCCCCGGTAACTGCAAAGTAAGTGAAACATATGCGTTGACGGTAGTAGGCAGCTGTGAATGATTCATTCTTAAAATGTAATGACTCCTGCATTAATTTTTCTAAGGTTGCATTTTCATTTTCTTTTAAACGATTCCCCGGTTCACGCTCAAAACGTATAGATCGATTCAGCAGTTGTGCTAACTGACGTTCCGTCATCAAGTCACGACATATCTCTTCCGCTCTCCGAACAAGATGAATAGAATCATTTCGCTTGCTCTTTTGTTGCAATTGAACAATCGTTAATTGCAATTCTCTTAACTCATATCTGTCGGCAATTTTTTCAGCTTTGCTTAATAATTCTTCTTCCGCTTTTGAAAGCAATTTTTTTTCAAGTATGGAAGCTTGTTGAATCATAGAATTCACCAGGTTATTTGGTGAATTTTTAGAATGAAAGACTTGCAGTAACTCGAGTATAGTCGTATATAACTTATGTTTATTGATGCTAAGCTGAGCAATTTTCTTGCGATCTTTTAATTTTTTTTGAATTTCAGAATCCGTAATAGAAGGCGAATTACTAATGATGTGAAAGATCTTCAGAAGATCCGTTTCTTTTTTATACCTGGATAATTCTAAAGTAATAAATCTCTTTTCTGCCGGCTTCAGTTTTTTAATTAGCTGAATAAGATTCGAAGCTTCTGTAGACATGACGTATGCTTAGTTTTTATAATCGATTCCTTTAACCAGCGAATAAATTTCGGAATCGTAAAACTTTCCTTCAAAAAAACAATCCTGCTTAAACAAGCCCTCCTTTCTAAAATGGTTTTTTAGCAAAAGTTTACTGGAAGCAGTGTTACCTGGATCAATAATGGCTTCAATGGAATGTACTTTCAATTTCTCAAACCCAAAAGGAATAACCACTTGTAATACTTCATGCATAATTCCTTTTTTATGCCATCCCGGATTGAGCATGTAGCCGACTTCTACGCGGTAATTTTCTTTTACAAATTGAAAATAACCAATAATTCCAACTACTTTTTTGCTGCTTTTTTCTTCTATTGCCCAATTAATTCCTTCATTCTCATTCCATACTTTTTCCAGCCGCTCCAGGTGTTGAACAGCATCGTCAATTGTGATAGCCAAAGGCCTTGGAATGTATTTCATCACCTCCGGATTGGATCGGATCTCAAAGAGATCTTCCTTATCGCTCAGCTCAAATTTTCTTAATAAAAAACGCTCTGTTTCCAGATTTGTAAAGGGCTTCAGGTTAACTTCAAGCATAAGGAATAAGTTAGAATTCATCAAAGTTATTTATTTATTTTAAAACTAGGGGTAGAACGGTTTTAAGCGGTCTATATAGAATATACAGGAGTAAAGGGCGGTTTTGATAGGATATTATTCTGGTTACTTAGATATGCATAGAAGTATATTTTTAAGTTGGCTGGAATCAGAAAAATAGACATATTTAGACGCTGAGGGGCGATTTCTTGCAAACCTTGTGCGACGTCGTATTTCAACTATTTTTCAGCATATTATTTTTGCAAAATGGTATCGTCTTAAAATTCTAAATACGCATCGATGTGTGATGTTATTAAGTAAAATCAACTGTTTGAAGCTGATGATTCATTTTTTTTTGAATTGACGACTGATGATATTTTGCCTGAATACCCAGTAAAATAACCATTTGTTAACCTTTGCATAAAAATTTCGCAATGTGTATTCGTCTATGAAATTGGCCTGAACTTCTATTTCTAAAAAAATTTGCTTTTTTATTAAGTAAGTTTAAAATTTCCAAGAGATAAAAAGGCTCTCTTATTTTTTATTCATTTAAATTAAAATTTTATCTAAATTTTTGACCATCATGAAAAATGTTTACATTAAATGTTGTTTGGTACTTGCAATGATTGCAATCTCAGCAACATCTGTATTAGCACAACAATGGGGAGATTACACATCGTACTCATCGGGAAAAACAACCGTTTTGGTTGATACCGGCGATGCTTCAGCCTGTAAGATCGTAAAAACATGGACTCATTCTGAGAATGCAGGATATTCTAGTTATATAGAACCAGGAGGAGTATTGTGGAGAACTGTTACCTATTCATCCAATTCCTTTACAGGAGGGCCAATTACCGGCCAACTCCAAAAATATGCATATGATGGAACAAAACTATGGGACTTTGTATATTCAACAGCAGCCTATTGTTCTCACCATGATATTTGTCCGATGCCAAATGGAAATGTATTGATAATAGCGTATGAATCAAAAACGGCTGCTGAAGTGACGGCAGCTGGAGGAAGTTTCAGTGGTACCATGTGGCCGGATAAAATTGTAGAAGTAAAACAAACCGGAGCAACCACCGGAGATGTTGTTTGGGAATGGCATACCTGGGATCACCTGGTGCAAAACACCAAATCGACTGCTGCCAACTATCAAACATCTATCGTTGATCACCCTGAATTAATTAATATCAATTACAAAGCAGCGAAAGACTGGCAACATATGAATGGTGTAGGTTACAATCCAGTATTGGATCAGGTAACATTCACCAGTCATAACTTTAGCGAAATTTATGTAATTGACCATAGTACTACTACTGCCGAAGCAGCCAGCCATAAAGGTGGAAACTCCGGTAAAGGTGGAGATATTTTATACCGCTGGGGAAATCCTGCTGCTTATGGAGCAACAGGTACACAAATATTAAATGTAACGCATGACGCGCACTGGATTCCTGAAGGTTCTCCAAATGCTGGCGCATTGGCGGCTTATAACAATAATGGTATCTCTTCCAGCGCTTCCTGTGCGGATTTTGTTAAAGCTCCAATGGATGCAGATGGTTACAATTATACCAGAACTGCTGGGGCCGCCTACCTTCCTTCTTCCTATACTAAGAGACAAGCTTCTGGCGGATATAACGGTAACATGGGATCTTCACAGGAACTACCAAACGGAAATGTGTTGATTTGTGTGGCTACTGCCGGAACAATAAATGAATTTTCTCCAACAGGAACAAAATTATGGACTCGCTCCATGGGAGGCGGTTGTGCTAAAGCATACCGTTATAGCAAATGCTATATTGAAAATGCTCCTCCGGCAATTCCAACGCTTTCATTATCCGGAAATACATTGACGTCAACCGCAGCTACGACCTATCAATGGTATTGCAACGGAGCGCTTATTGCAGGAGCTAACAGCCAAAGTTACACAGCCACCAAATCAGGAAAATATCTGGTAAGAATAACGGACAACAACGGTTGTGTTTACAGGTATTCTATTGGAATGGCTGTTTCAGTAGCAACAGGTATTTCAGTAAATGAATTCGAACAAAAATTTGGTTTTTATCCTAACCCAACAACGGGTACTGTTTACATTGATAACACACAATTATATGGAGGCAATTATGAGATCCATGTATTTGATCCGGTTGGAAAATTAGTGGTGGCTGAAAAAAATGCAACAGTTGTCGATTTATCAGCATATGGAAACGGAATTTACTTCATGCAGGTAAGTGACGGTGTTCATACGACATTCACAATAAAAATATCAGTTATAAAATAATTTAATTCAACATCCCACATGAAAAAATCTTTATTATTGCTAATGGCTTTATCCATTAGTTTTGGAGCCTTTGCAAAAAAAATAAAATTCTCAGTTGATATGTCTGCTGAAACAGTTAGTGTTAATGGTGTTCACGTAATGGGCGATTTCCAGGTTGCTGCCGGTTATGCTCAAAATTGGGATCCCGGTCTTACCAAATTAACACAAGAAGGGAGCACTGGTATTTATAGCATTGTTGTAGATATCCCTGCAGGAAAGAAATACGAATACAGTTATGTCAACGGTGATTTAAGTTATGAGGCCGAATATATTCCGGAAGCATCACGTATTAGCGATACACTGGCTAACCGTTGGATATTTGTTGATTCATTGGATAACAGCACAACAGATATCGGTGCTATCATCTTTGCCACAAATGCACCAGCTGGAAAATACCTGTTACGTTTTAAAGTGGATATGACCAATCAACTTCCAATTGATTTAACAAATAAAAACAACAGACCCCATGTAGAAGGTAACTTCCAGGGTTGGAGCCCAACAGCAACTGCGCTTTATGCTGGTGATAATGTTTTGTATGAATACATTGCTTATGTAACAGCTGGCACCTATGAGTTCAAATATGTGAATGGAAATTCAAGTGGAAAGGTAGAAACTGTTCCTTCTACCTGCGCCACCTCTGGCAACAGAAGTGTAACTGTAAACGATCACATTGTATTGGATAAAGTTTGTTTCGCTTCTTGTAGCGCGTGCTCTCCGTCTGGTATAGCAGAACAGTCACAGGTAAAACAAATCAATGTTGCACCCAATCCATCGAGTGATTATACGATCCTAAAGTTTAATGATGGTGATTTTAATCATACCATCCGCATCATGGATATTACAGGCAAAACAATACGTAGTTATGAGAATTACAATAAATCAGAATTGCGCATTGATAGGGAACAATTAAATGCAGGCATTTATTTTATCAATAGTGTGGACAGCCAAAAAAATGTGATTGCTTCCAAATGGGTCATTCAATAAGCAGCTGGAGAAAAATATGAAGAAGTTAATACCATTTTTGATTGGTGCATTTTTGATGAAAGGGACAAGTGCACAAACAACACTGTACGATCAGAACACCATTCAAAAAATTGAAATTACGTTTGCCCAAAGTGATTGGGATTATGAATTGGATACCGCCAAAGCCGGATTTGACAGCTATATAATGGCTGTCAAACTGAAAATAAACGGTGTTGAGTTTGACAGTGTCGGTGTAAAATATAAAGGCAATAGTTCCTATAGTGAGGCTTCCAAAAAAAATCCATTGCACATTGAATTGGATTCTTATAAGAACCAGAATTATCAGGGAATAAAGGATGTTAAGCTGGGTAATGCATATGCCGATCCATCGTTGATACGGGAGGTATTATCATATGATATACTTAAAAACTACATGGATTGTCCTCGGTCCAATTTTGCAAGGGTATTTATCAATGGTGTTTACAGGGGATTGTACTCAAATGATGAATCCATCACCAAGGATTTTTGTTCAGATCATTTTTATTCTTCAAAAAATGCATTCTTCAAGTGCAACCCAATTGGTACAGCAGGTGTCAATAAAAAATGTAACTTAAAATACATTAATTCCGATAGCACTGCTTATTTTAATTTCTACGAAATGAAATCCAATAAAGGATGGGCAGATTTTATAGGTTTGTGTGATACGGTAACCAATTATCCGGCATCTCTCGCGAATGTATTGGATGTGGATAGAGCCATCTGGATGCTTGCATTTAACAATGCAATGGTTAACCTGGATAGTTACAATGGCGCTTTTGTACAAAATTATTATTTGTATAAAGACAATACCAAACGTTTTAACCCCA
>DASRRA010000347.1:0-1569 GCA_035696085.1 Bacteroidia bacterium
TTATAGAAAAAGTTCCATTAGCATTGGTTTGCGTTGTAAGGTTTTTACCTTTTACAGTAACAGATACTCCCGTCATTGGATTGTTGTCCACATTTGAAATCACACTTCCTGTAATTGTTCTTTCCTGAGCAAAACAAGTGAAAGATAAAAACAGGCCGATGCTTAGACATCTTAAGTAAAGCAATTTTCTCATAGCTGTTCTTTTTATTAAGTAAATATTCAATTTTAAATCAATTATAATATTTCAACTCCAGTGTCGCATAAAGGAGTAAGTGATGGATCATTGCCTGGTAATCTTGGATAACAGCGGATATTGGCTTGTTGTCATTTTGCGATACTAATTGTCCTGAAATCTTTTTTTCCTGTACTACTAAGAAATTGGGAATGATTAATAGACATCGTTTAGATAATTCCATAGCAGAAGTTTGAAAAATTGAAGTTAGGAAAAAAAGCGAATTACCAAAGATAATTTCCTGCACCTTACCGCAAAACAAAACGCAATTCAAGCATAAGACAAAATAAAATCCGGAAGTGCTGCAAGCATCTGGGATAACATTAATACCTATAGCTATCATTGTGGCAAGAGCAGAAATGAAACATAAAGGCGCATCACCGTTGTGGTTTATATTCAAGAAAGGTAACCTTGCCATCCATTGAAGCAACTATCACTTTATTTTTAGCAACAGGGACAATATTTGTTATTAGTGCATTCGAAATTTTATGCTTCCATAAAATGGAGCCATCGTTGCGATTTACCGCAACAACAACTCCTGAATTAGATGGCACGTAAATAATGTTTTGAAATTCTACAATTGCAGTGGGTGCTATTTCATAATTTAATGCTGTGTTTGATCTCCAGGTAATTTTCATACCTGTGTCTAAAGTTGAAATGCCAATTAATTCTCCTTGCATGGTTTTTGAATAGATCAATGTACTGTCTTTAGATAAGCCCATTGATTCTCTCACTTTATTATCCGGATCATTTTTTCTCCAGATCACATTTCCGGTTTCAGCATCAAAAACTGTCATATAGCGATCGGGTGCAACAATAAAAACCTTTCCGCCAGTCGCTACAGGATAGCAGGCCGCAGGAGAAAACATGCGATTGGATGAACCATTATTCCATTTCCATGTTAATGAACCAGTTTCTGCATCCAACGCATAAAATTCAGTTCCCCAACTTCCGAAATAAATTTTATTATTATAAAATAGGGGAGTGGTTACTACAAATCCTTTAACACTATCAAAATCCCATTTTAAATTTCCAGTGTATAAATCTAATGCTCTGAAATGACCCTCTGAAGAACCAATATACACCATTTTGTTTTTTATGATCGCATTAGCAACGATCGGTTTTTGTGTTTCAAATTTCCATACCAATTTACCCGTCAATGCATTCAGACAATAAATATTATTATCAGTAGAAGCTACTACAACTAAATTATCTTCTGCTACAGGCGTCGAATAAATTTTCCCTTGGGTAGTAAATGACCATATCTTTTTCCCATTCTTTAAATTCAAAGCATAAATTGATCCGTTTGAATTACTGGCAATAACAAGATCCTTCAC
>DASRRA010000348.1:0-6266 GCA_035696085.1 Bacteroidia bacterium
CAAATATTCAGGAGAATAATGTGTATCCAGTTGATATCAATAGGAATAACCGCCACATAATAGGTCGCTTCATCCAGTTTAAAAATTCCATACTGCTTTTGAATAAATGCCAGTCCTAAACCAATCACGTTGCCCCACAACAAGCCTTTGCCAATCAGATAAGCTGCATTGTACAAAAATATTTCCTGAATACTGCTGCTGGTAGAACCCAGCGCTTTTAAAATACCAATCATATTGGTGCGCTCCAGAATAAGGATTAGCAAGGCTGAAATCATGTTGATACCTGCCACTAAAATCATTAAGAAAATAACAATAATAGCGTTCACATCCTGCAGTTCCAGCCAGGAGAAAATGGTAGGGTTTATTTCTTTTATCGTTTCCGCTTTCAAACCATTTCCAATCAATTCATTCACTTCCTCACCAATCTTGTCGATCTGCTCATAATTGTCGATACTCATTTCAAAGCCTCCAATCTGATCGGCTCTCCAGTAATTTAATTTTTGAAGCTGACGAATATCTACCAACGCCAACGTTTTATCAATGTCTTCCATTCCGGTTTCATAAATGCCGGAGATGTAAAATGCCTTGGCACGTTGCTCATATTGCGTTACAACACTGTCTTGCTTTTTAGTCAAAAAATAAATCACCATTTTATCATTCAGCTGCAGTTCCAGTTTGTCCGCCATAAATTTAGAGATCACGATGCTGCGTGACAATCCGGTATCGCTTACGGTAAAGGTCTTTCCGGCTCTCAGGTTCCTGGTGATAAAGGTCCAGTCATAATCGCTTCCTATGCCTTTGAGTAAAATCCCTTCATTCACTGTTTTTGTTTTTACAATGCCGGTTTTGGTAGAATATACTTGTACATGAGAAACACCTGGTAAGCTAAGCGTTCCATTTAAAAAAGGTTGGTTCTTGCTAATCGGGTGAGGTTCATCACTGCTGTTGTTATCATAGTTTGTGACCTGTATGTGGGAGCCCACACCAATCAGCTTGCCCCTTACTTCTTGTTGAAAACCCCGAACAATAGCAACCGTAAGGATCATAACCGCCAACCCTAATGCAATACCAATAATAGAGATACGGACAATGGGACGCGACAAGCGGTTGCTGCTTCCAGAGCCTGAAATAATTCGTTTCGCAAGAAAACGTTCCGTATTCAAAATTTACTAGCTTTGATGTTAATTTGCATTACAAAAATACTATTTTACCGTGATGATGACGAATATAATTAAAGCTGCTCTCCTCGCTCTCGTTTTTGTTTTTTTATTTACTCCTTGCCATGCGCAACCACTCACGCCTATTGATAATGTTGTAAAAACAAATTTAGAAATAAAATGCGGTGCTGATCTCACGGGTAAATATCTTCCCTTGCTAAAAGGTAAAACAGTTGCCGTGGTTGCCAATCAATCATCCAGAATAAAAAATACGCATTTAGTAGATAGCCTGCTGTCCCTACATGTGAAAGTAAAAAAAGTATTTTGCCCGGAGCATGGTTTCCGCGGACAAGTTGACGCAGGTGCAGAAGTAAGCACAGAAAAAGATCCAAAGACCGGATTAACAATCGTCACACTTTATGGAAAAAACAAAAAACCACTGCCCGAAGATTTACTTGGGATTGACGTGGTGATTTTTGATATACAGGATGTAGGCGTTCGTTTTTATACTTATTTATCAACGTTGCATTACGTGATGGAGGCTTGTGCTGAAAATAAAAAACAACTCATTGTTTTGGATCGCCCTAACCCGCACGGATATTATGTTGATGGCCCCATGCTCGAGCCTGCTTATAAATCCTTCTTAGGTCTTGATCCTGTTCCTTTGGTATATGGTATGACTATAGGCGAATATGCCAACATGCTGAATGGAGAAGGCTGGTTAAAGGATGAAGAAAAATGTGATTTAAAAGTAATTGAACTGGTTGGCTATAATCACCGCGATTTGTATGAATTATCGGTGCGCCCTTCACCTAATTTACCAAACATGACGGCAGTATATTTATACCCGAGCCTGGGCTTGTTTGAAGGTACCATCATTTCCGTGGGCCGTGGAACCGATTTACCATTCCAGGTGATTGGGCATCCCGACTTACAAAAAACACCCTATCATTTTACACCGGAATCAAAACCGGCAGCGAAAGAACCTAAATACAAAGGACAAGTTTGCAACGGTTACAACCTGGTTGAATTTGGTACACAGTACATGAAAAATTTAAAAAAGCTATACCTCTTCTGGCTCATTGGTACCTATGAAGCAAGCCCGGATAAAGAACATTTCTTTGATGAAAATTTTAATTACCATGCAGGCAATGCTACCTTGCAGCAACAAATAAAAGAAGGCAAAACAGAAGCTGAGATCCGCGACAGCTGGAAGCCAGGATTGGAAGCGTTTAAGGTTATTCGTAAGAAATATTTGTTGTACACGGATTTTTAATGAAAAGGAAATCCATCATTCTTCATTAACGGCTTTCCCGCTTTCCGTTTTAAACACGAAATATTTTTTTACTAAGTAAGATATAATTTATTCATAGTCGCACTCGCACGCTAAGTACTCAAAAAGACAAACGTAAATATGACCGTTTACTCAACAAACCGACCGCAGGATAAATAAGTCAAAAATTTAAAACTTGATTACCAACTTTCCATTGGTCAAATGGATAAATTTTTATTTTTACCGGCTAAAATATTATTTAATAGCCACAATATTTAAAAGAATGACGCTTAAGACTACCCTTTTCACAACGATTTGCTTTTCATTTAGTTGGAGTTTAACAGTTGGACAAACAGACAGAGTAAAAGAACCAGTAATTGATACGACCAAAAAGGAGGAAATAAAACTCCACGGCAACCTGCAAGAAGTGGAAGTGACAGGAATAAAAGAACATTCCTATAAAAACGAAAACTCCTTTTCCTATGCCAAAACCGAAATGCCGGTAAAAGATATTCCGCAATCCATTTCATCGGTAACAAAAGAATTAATACAGGATCGTCAGGCACTTCGCTTGAAAGAAATCGTTCAACATGTTGCAGGTGTCAATGAATTTTCCGTATATGATGAACTAACGATGCGGGGCTTTCGCAGCTCCGGAACCAATTGCCGCTTATTAAACGGATTACGTACGTACAACAATTACTGGACTAGCCCGCTTTTGGTTACAATTGAACGGGTAGAGTTTATTAAAGGCCCTGCCTCTGCTGTATTTGCAAATGCCAACCCAGGTGGTACTGTAAATATGGTTACCAAAAAACCGTTGGATGAAAGACGTAACAACATTAGCTTTACAACAGGAAGCTTTAGCGCCATGCGTGCAATGGCCGATTTTACAGGCCCATTAAAAAGTGATAAAACATTGCTTTACCGCTTGAACTTTGGTTATGAAAATGCAGAAACATTTCGTAATAACATCAATAATAAATCATTTGTCGTTGCTCCTTCCATTTCATTTATACCAACAGAACGAACCCGTTTTAATGCCGATTTTATTTATACAAATGTGAACACCGCGAATGATCGCGGAAGACCAACCATTCAAAACGCAAAGGATCTTTTTTCAACACCTATCGGTCTGAACATCACACAGCCAAGTGACTTTTTAAAACAACAAAGCGTTTCACTTATCCTGTCATTTAATCAAAAGCTTACGGACAATCTTTCTTTCAGTGCTTCTTACCTGAGAATACGACATGACGAGCGTATGAATGAGCACCAGTTTGGTGGATACATCACACCAGATAGTATTAAAATGTTTTTTACGGATCGCATCGTAAAATTTAATGGAAACAATCTATCTGCCTATTTATCCTATAAATTAGCTATCGGAGACCTGGAACAAACCATCCTCGGAGGATATGATTACATAGATGGATACAATTTTGGATTTAACCGCTATGCACGTACCCTGACGAATGGTGTACCTAACTTTAGCCTTAGAAATCCCAATTACAGCATACGCCCCGTGTCCAGCTACACATTTGATCCAGCTAACATTTTTACGTACGGTTTAAAGTACACAACACAAGGGATTTATTTGCAAGACTTAATCAAGTATAAACGCTTTCAATTGTTATTGAGTCTTCGTCAGGAATATCATCACTTCCCACAAGTCAGTTTTACGCAAGCAGCTAGTAATGTCCCAACAGCCCAGCAACAAAACGCCCTGTTACCCAGAGTGGGCTTAACATATGGAGTTACGAAAAATATAAATGTATATGCTACCTATGCAACTGGTTTTGAACCACAGTCGGCAGGAACGTTGGTTAATCCGGTATCTGGTGGACCATTCGATCCATTGACAAGCGAATTGATAGAAGCCGGATCCAAAGGAGAATTTTTCCAAAAACGTTTATTGGCAAGTGTAGCTGTTTATCAAATCACACAAAACCACATATTGGTAAGCGCTCTGGACACAGCTAACCCATATCGGTTAAAACAACGCGGTCAGGAAATGGGCAGGGGCTATGAAATAGAAGCGGCAGGAAAAATAACTTCCAACCTGGTGATAAGTGTTAATTATGCATTTAATGAAACGAAGATTACGAAAGATACAGACGGTGATGTAAAAAGCCTGGTTGGTTTAGTAAAAGAAAATGCACCAAAACACATGAGTGGAAGCTGGATAAAATACACCATCCGGAAAGGAAAGCTCAGTGGTTTAGGCGCGGGCGTTGGTCATTCACAGGTCTCAAAACGCGAAACATTTGACAGAACATTAAAAGCGCCTGATTATGTCATTTTCAACGCGGCTCTGTATTATCAGTGGAATCGTGTGCAGCTGGCATTTAACTTAAACAACATTGCTAATAAGAAATACCTGAGTGGTGTCAATGATTACGTTCGTAATTTTCCCGGGGCACCACGGAATTGGTTGGTAAATATCGGGTATTCATTTTAAGAAAAATAATCAATAAAAAAAGAACCCTCTCCAATCATGGAGAGGGTTCTTTTTTTATCAAAGTAACTATATCCACACTTCTACGTCTCAGGGCTAAAACATCGCCATGGTCCCTTCAAAAAAACTAGCAACAATCGCCGGTTGTATATATCTTATTGTAGTACTAACTGGTATTTTTAGTCTTGCCTACGTTCCCTCCAAGCTCATCGATTGGAATAATGCGGCTACCACAACCAATAATATTATTGCTTCTGAAACTCTTTTCAGGTTAAGTATCGTTGCCGGTATTTGTTGCTACATCGCTTTTCTTTTTTTACCGCTTGTTTTATATCGCTTACTTCATCACATTCAGGAATCTGCTGCAAAATGTATGGTTATACTGGCTGTTATAAGTGTTCCCATATCACTTATCAATCTTCTTAACAAATTCCATATTCTTACACTTATTCATACCACTAACGCACAGCAATTAGTTGAATTAAAACAACTACAAACCCAGGTTATGCGCTACCTGGATTACTATGACAATGGGATTCAGCTGGCATCAATTTTCTGGGGATTGTGGTTATTTCCGTTTGGGTATTTAGTATGGAAGTCTGATTTCTTGCCCAAAATTCTGGGATTATTTTTAATGGCTGGTTGCTTTGGATACCTTATAAATTTTATTGGAAATTTTCTTCTACCGAATTATGCAGAACTAGGGATTAGCAAATTCATCTCCTTACCTGCCACATTCGGTGAAATTGGTATTTGCTTGTGGTTATTGTTTTTTGGTATAAAAAGAACAAAGTCGACCGTCACAAATTAAAAAATTCAACATGAAAACAAAAGCACCTCTTCAGGATTTCAAAATAAATATAAAACTTAAACTTGCTGCATTATGGACAAGTATTTTTATTTTGTTATGTGTATGGCGATTTCTTTACATTGTTTGTTCCCGGGCGCATCGAAAGGCTAGCGCAAGGAAATTCAGGCGCTGGTGCTTCCAGCCCGTTTATTCTGTTTATGTATGCACTGATGATGTCCATTCCATCACTCCTGATTTTTTTATCCCTTTATTTAACGCCCAAGATAAATCGGTTATTAAATGTTGTATTTGGTTTATTCTTTACCGTTATTATGTTGTTGATTGTGGCTACTTGTAGAGGAGAATGGATGCTTTTTTATATGTATCTGGTAGTGTGGAGATTGTATTAACTTCCTTCGTTGTTTTTTTATCCTGGAAATGGCCAAGGGTATGACTTCACTTACTGCGATTGTTTTTATACTTTCTGGCAAATCTATTTTCAAATTTTCTTTTTTACCAATTAATTGATACGTGATACTAATTAATATTCCTTCTTTTTCTATATATCGTTCCATCATATAAGCATCT
>DASRRA010000349.1:0-15145 GCA_035696085.1 Bacteroidia bacterium
TAAAATAAGCATACGAATGAATCTTTCCTCAACAAGTATTGACAGACCCGTTTTGGCCATTGTAATGTCTGTTATTATCGTTTTGTTTGGAGCAATTGGTTATTCCTATTTAGGTGTGAGAGAATATCCATCTATTGACCCTCCAATTATTACCGTTAGAACAAATTATTCCGGAGCAAATGCGGATGTAATTGAATCGCAAATAACAGAGCCGCTTGAAAAAGCATTGAATGGGATTGAAGGCGTAAGAACGATCTCTTCGGCAAGTAACCAGGGATCCAGCAACATCACAGTTGAGTTTAATTTGGATGCCAACCTGGAAGCCGCTGCAAACGATGTGCGTGATAAAGTATCGCAAACCGTTAGACAGTTGCCACAAGATATTGATGCCTTACCAACTGTTACCAAAGCTGATGCGAATTCAGATGCCATCCTTGCGATGACAGTAAAGAGTAATACCAAAAATCAATTGCAATTAAGTGATTATGCTGAGAATGTAATTGCGGAACGTTTACAAACAATTGAAGGCGTGAGTACGGTTCAAATATGGGGACAGAAAAAATTTGCGATGCGTTTATGGATGGATCCGGATAAACTGGCAGCCTACAATCTAACGCCCTTGGATGTAAAACAGGCATTGGATAAAGAAAATGTGCAATTGCCATCCGGAAAAATCAGTGGTAACTCAACAGAATTAACGGTAAACACGGTTGGTAAATTTACAGATGAAGCCTCCTTTAATAATATGATTATCGGATCGATGGGCGAAAGGGAAATTCGGTTTAAAGATATTGGTAAAGCCATTTTAGGTGCAGAAAATGAAGAAACAATTTTGCGAGAAAAAAATGTACCCATGATTGGTATGGGGCTCGTACCGCAGCCAGGGGCGAACTATATTTCTATTGCGGATGAATTTTACAAACGTTTAGAGGTCTTGAAAAAAGATCTTCCAAAGGATATAATCATTGATATTGCATTGGACAATACCACCTTCGTAAAAAAATCCATCAGCGAAGTAAAAGAAACGTTAATCACCGCAATCATTCTCGTAATCCTGATCATTTATTTATTTTTCCGTGATTGGTTGGTAGCATTCCGTCCATTGATTGATATTCCGGTATCTTTAATCGGTGCCTTCTTTATCATGTACCTCATGGGGTATTCCATTAACGTATTGACCTTACTGGCGATCGTACTGGCCACCGGCTTAGTGGTGGATGATGGTATTGTGGTTACGGAAAATATCTACAAAAAGATTGAAGATGGAATGCATCCGATTGAAGCCGCTCATAAAGGTTCAAGAGAAATTTTCTTTGCAGTTGTTTCTACTTCCATTACACTCGCTGCGGTATTCATGCCCGTTATCTTTATGCAGGGATTTGTAGGAAGACTATTCCGTGAGTTTGGTGTCGTAATCGCCGGGGCAGTGTTGATTTCAGCCTTTGTATCCCTCTCTTTAACACCCATGTTAAATGCGCGCTTAGTAAGAAAGAAACATAAGAAAAGTAAGTTTTATGAAATGACAGAGCCTTTCTTCGCAAAGATGGAAAGCACCTATGATCAATCTTTAGGGCGCTTCATGAAGAAAAGATGGTTGGGGTTTGTTGCTATAGGCGTGTGTATAATTGTGCTTGCTGGTTTGATAATGAGTAAATCTGTACAAGCGGAATTAGCACCACTCGAAGACAGAAGCGCATTGCGCTTATCCGTCACTGCACCTGAAGGAGCATCCTACGAATATACGGATGCTTACATATTAAAATTAGCACAGTTTATTGAAGATTCAATACCGGAAAATAATGTGAATCTTACTGTAACATCTCCTGGATTTAGCGGATCTGGTGCTGCCAATACCGGGTTTGTGCGGTTGGGATTAAAAGAGCCGGACGAACGCAAACGTTCTCAACAACAAATCGCCGATTATATTAATAAAAGCTCCAGAAACTTTCCGGAAGCAAAAGTGTTTGCGATTCAGCAGCAAACCATTTCTTCAGGAGGCTCACGGGGTGGATTACCTGTACAATTTGTATTGCAGGCACCTAATTTTGAAAAATTGAAGCAGAAACTTCCCGTGTTTATGGATGAGGTCTCTAAAAGCAAAGTATTCCAAACATCGGATGTAGATTTAAAATTTAATAAACCAGAGTTGAATATCACCATCAACAGAGATAAAGCAAAAAGTTTGGGCGTATCTGTTGGCGATATTGCGCAAGCGTTACAATTGGGATTGAGCGGGCAACGCTTTAGTTACTTCAATATGAATGGAAAACAATACCAGGTGATTGGGCAGTTTGAACGTGTAAAGCGCAACGATCCATTGGATCTGAAATCCATGTATGTTAGAAATACACAAGGAGAGCTGGTACAGTTGGATAATGTTGTTACGATTAAAGAGCAAAGTAGTCCGCCTCAGTTGTATCACTACAACCGTTATCAATCAGCAACAGTTTCTGCAGCATTGGCGCCAGGAAAAACTGTGGGTGATGGCATTGATGAAATGCAGAGCATTGCGAAGCGCGTATTGGATGATTCCTTCTCTACATCATTAACTGGACCTTCGCGTGATTATGCAGAAAGTTCTTCCAACGTTATGTTTGCTTTGGGGTTGGCAATCTTACTTATCTACCTCATTTTAGCAGCACAGTTTGAAAGCTTCATTGATCCATTTACCATTATTCTTACCGTACCGCTAGCTTTTTGCGGAGCGTACCTTTCCCTATGGTATTTTAATCAAACCTTTAATATTTTCAGTCAGATTGGTATGATCATGTTGGTGGGGTTGGTTACAAAGAATGGTATCCTTATCGTGGAGTTTGCTAATCAGTTAAAAGAAAAAGGAAAATCAAAACGGGAAGCGATACAGGAAGCCGCAACAGCACGTTTGCGTCCTATCTTGATGACCAGTATTGCTACAGCATTGGGTGCCATGCCCATTGCACTGGCCTTAGGTGCGGGTTCCAAGAGCCGTATGGCCATGGGGGTTGTAATCGTTGGCGGAATTATGTTTTCATTAATCCTGACCTTGTATGTTATCCCTGCAATCTACTCTTACTTTTCAAGAGAACACAAAGAACCAGTATACAAATACATAGAAAGTACTGATCAAAAAGAATTAAAAAATGCACATGAATAAATATATTTTATTGGTTTGTATGTTTATTGCCGGACTTGCCGCAAAAGCACAAAGCCAGTTTACATTAGAAGAAGCAATTGAATTGGCAATTAAGAACAATTACGACGTTGCTGTGGTGAACAACAATGCGGAAATTGCTGCCAATAACAATACGCTTGGAAATGCAGGAATGTTGCCCGTTGTAGATCTGAACGCCTCAACTAGTTTTGCGAACAATGCCTCTAAACAGCAGTTCGTTTCGGGAGATAGCATTCGGACCATTGACCGGACTGGTGTAAAAGCAAGTAATATAGGGTCGGGTGTATACCTCACATGGACACTGTTCAACGGGTTAAAAATGTTTGCTACAAAAGATCAGTTAAGCACATTGGAAGCCATGGGAAAATTATCATCCAAAATCCAAATTGAAAACACGGTACAATCCATTGTTGTGAATTACTATAATGTAGTCAAACAGAAACAATTGATCAAAGGTCTTAGTGAGAATATTAAAATATCAGAAGAGCGGTTAACGATTGCACAAAAGAAGTTTGAAGTGGGTACAGGCTCTAAGCTAGACGTATTGCAGGCAAAAACGGATATGAATGCACAAACATCCAGTTTAATCCGACAAAAAACAACGCTTGAAGAACTGAAAATTACGTTGAATCAATTGTTAGCACGACCAGTAGAAATGCAATTTGAAGTGAGTGATAGTATTCCCGTTTCCTTCCAAATGAATTATGATGATTTAAAAACAAATTATCAGAAAACAAATTTAAGCATGCGCTATGCTCAGGAAAATATAGCTTTATCGAAGCAGCAACTACGTATGACAAAAGCAGATATGTTTCCGGTCATTAATCTAAATGCGAATTATTTATTTTCAAGAGTGGAAAATCCAGCCAGTCAATTAATCTACAGCCGTAACCTGGGTCTCAATTACGGTTTAACTGCTTCCTGGAGAATTTTCAATGGATTTACGCTCAACAATAGAATTAAAAATGCGAAACTGTACGAAGAGAATGCAACAATTAATTTAAATAATATTCAATCACAGGTAGAACAACAATTACTGATTGCCTTTAAACATTATCAAGATGATAAAAAAGTAGTGGAGCTGGAAGAAGATAACCTAAAACTTATAAAAGAAGCGGTAAGCATCGCTTTGGAAAGATTCCGTATTGGATCCAGCAATTCTATTGAACTAAAAGAAATTCAACAAACTTATGACGACGCATTAGTAAGACTTGCTGATGCGCGTTACACAGCAAAAGTTTCCGAAACAAATTTGATGAAACTGAATGGAAATTTAGTGAAATGATAATCTGTGACTACAGTTTAAAATAGTGATGAATGCGCTCGAACTGACATCCTACTCACCCTGTATCACAAATTTGCTTTATAGTCGATAATCAATCAGATTCAATTTCCTTAAAATCTTCTGCTCCGCTTTAAAAAAATAAAACCGATACCCCACAAAAGCACAAATCTTTCCTGTGTTGAAATTAAAGGTCGTATTGGATTTACTCGAAAAAAGAAAATAATCCACAATGCCCATGGTGCCTATGTAAAACCTACCCAGGTTATAGCCCAATGCAAACCGACAATTTAATTTAGCAGCACCGCGCAGTGGACTACTAAATGATTGCCCTTTTTCACTATTATATAAAGTTTGTTCTGCGCCCAACCCTTGCACAAGCGAAATAGTTGTATAAAATCGCTTGAGAAAAAGAAAGGTATGAATGTATCCAATGTTTAACCCATAGGTTTGTAAAGTAGCACTTTTCAAATAAGAGGTGCTGTCGAATACCGAACGAAAAGGAGAACCAACCAGTGAACTGTCCGAAGTAAGATTGAATAAAAAGAAATAAGTACCCAGCAAAAATGAACCTGCACTTTTTTTCTGCACCTCTGTATAAGCAAATGCATTTCTATAAGAAAATCGTTTGGAATTAAAAATATAGTAAGAGCTAACACCAAATGAAATGGCATTGATATCACTTCGAATAGCATAACGGAATTCATTACTGTAATTAGGATACGAAAGGGAATTGCGAACATAAAAACCTTTGTAGTTTTGGTAAAACACATCGCTCGTTACATGACTGCCATAAATATTAAATTGTATGTCGTGGTACTTCGTATCTCCTTTTTGGTTTCTATAGTTTTCATAAATGCGCGCTCCAGTGAGGAGTTGAAAGGTAGCCCAGCGGGAGCTCACACTAAATCCTAAATCGTAAGTGGAGTTAGGTGAATAGTTCAGGTTGTTTCCGCTTGCCCAGTCAATAAGGTTGAAACGTAAGAAACGGCTGGAGACGGGCAGGGTGATGCTCACACTTTTTTTATAAGTCTTCACATAGGCTGTATCGAAATAGGGTTTGCGTTCTTTGGTGATCATGAAAGCTACGCTGCGGTGTATCCACATCCATTTTTGCCATAAAGTTTCGTGCGGAATATCAAATATAGAATGAATTGTATTTTGCTTAATCGTATCTTGTGCATGCACATAACAACTAAGCAGCAGGAAAATACAAGCAACAAGACCTTTCTTTTTCATAATGCGTTGATGAACGGTCACAAAAGTAACCATTAAAATGCCAGCCTTACCATGCCAATTAAATCAATAGTTTAAAGCTGACAGAAATAGGTTGGAGGAAATAATGATGCGAAAAATCTACACCGAAAAGAAGCAAAATAAAAAGTAATCATGCATGTTCTCCGTCTAAATTATTGATAAAAAAGATGTTTTGGCAGGTAGGCGCGCTTGGTATGTCGTTTGAATTACAACTGATCAATAATAATAAGACTAAGTTAACTCGAAATATGAAGACGAGTCATTCAGGTTCACTTGCATAAAGTATTGAATGTGCTCGCACAACTAAAAGACGACCTAACCAGTCGTTTTTTTTATTCCCGTGATATGCCAATTATTGGGAAAAAGGAAGGAATAGCCTCAGAATGCTGCGTATTCATTTTTTTACACTAATTTTACCCTGAATTTATATTTAACAATTTTTTAGCTCTCTAAAGCGCATTATTTTATTTTATTTACTATGTCAAGCAAGGATAATTTATTTTCTCTTATTAAGTCCCTTACACAAGGGGAGAAAGCTTTTTTTGTAAAATCATTACCAGCAAAAAAGGCAGATTCTACTGATTATTTAACCCTTTTTTATGCAATCGATAAATTTGACGAATACAATGAAGACAAATTAAAAGTGAAGTTGAAGAATCATGCATTCGTCAAACATTTACCCGTCGTTAAAAATTATCTCTTTAATCTTATTCTAAAACAACTCCGTTCCTATTATAATGAATCCTCTGTTAAAAGCGGACTGATTGATTTGATGCAAAATGCAGATGTGCTAATCAAAAAAGCATTATACAGAGAAAGCTATCGTGTACTGGTCAAAGCAGAGAAAATCGCAGAGCGTTATGATTTTCACGTTTTAGCATTAGATATTTACGACCGCTTGCTTCGCCTAAACTACGATCTTCTTGCTGATAATGAAACAACCAATTACTCATTGGAAATCTATAACAAACAACGCGTTGTATTTGCTAAAGTTTCTGAATTGGCCGAGTTGAAATATTTAAGAAATGTATACAACTCCATTTTTCATTCAACAGAACCGGATGAGATTAAACAACAACGTAAACAGGAATTATTAAAACATCCTTTACTGCAACCGAATCACCAGTTTTTGTCCTATAAAGCAGGTGTATATTATTATCACTTGCGTGGACGTGTGCTGATGAATGGAAATTCGGATCAAAAGAAACAGGAAGCATATGAAACATTCGTGAAGCTTGTGAAGCACATGGAGAATGATGAGGAAATGCTGAAAGTGAGTTTGATCAATTACACCATGGCACTTAACAATTTGATTTATGTGTCGCATCAATTGGAGAAATACGAAGAATCGCTTGATTTAATTGATAAATTGAATAATATACATACAGATAATAATTACCTCGCATACCGGATCAAAGAAAAAGTGATTGTAAATAAACTCGCATATTACTTGTTTACAAGGAAACACAAAGAAGGTGTAGTATATATCGAAAAAATAGAAAAGGAACTCATCGAAAATGAGACGTTGTTTAACAATTCATTTTTTATCGCGGCTCTTGATAGTTTTACCATGCTGTACTTCCTGGTGGGTGAATATTCAAAATCGCTTAAATGGGTTAATTTTATTCTGGGTTACAAAAACATCATGCGCCTGGACGTACAATGTTTTGCAAAAGTGTTGAACCTGATGATTCATTATGAATTAAAAAATTACGACCACTTAGAATACATTTTAAAATCCACGGAGAACTTTTTAACCAAAAATAACTCCTTCGATTCCTACCATAAATTGATTGTACAATTCTTTAAAACCATACTACAAGAGACAAATTCCCAGGAAATAAAGAAAAAATTTAAAGAGCTTTCAAAAGCCTTAGCAGCGATTGAAAACACAGAAGCTGAAAAAGTAATGTTTAAGCTTTTTAACTTCCGTGAGTGGGCAGAAAAAAAGGAAAAAAGTCTGCATTAGGTTTTGTAAATAGAACAAACCTCTGATTTAGCTGAAAATGCTGCCTTCGACGGATTTGAGAAGATTGTGGATAAATGCATATCCATTGAAGTTGGTTGGGTTTACACGATTTGTTAAAATTAATAAAATGACAACATAGGCTTCATAACGAAATGTTAATTATTTGCTTATAGCTGGATTTTGGACTAAATTCATCGTCATTATTAATCTCTAAAACAAAAATTTCCCAACCAAAATGCAACGAAAAATTACCAAACATTTTTTTGTAAGTGTGGGAGTATGTGCTTCATTACTTGTAAGCTCATCACTTTTTGCACAACAAACAAACAGACTAGCTGGCACCAGAGTGTTGGCTACGAGCGAACAAACACAGCTTCCTTACTTTATTGAGTTCGAAGCAGGAAAAGAAATCAATCAGGCTGATTTTTCCAATTGGGCAGGTACTGCACTGAACTTGCCTATTTCATCAACGCTTCAGATGTATGAAGAAAAAACCGATCCACAAGGTGTTACCCACAGACGTTACAAACAATATGTAAACGGTGTGCCTGTTGAAGGAACAATGGTTCTTACACATTCTAAAAATGGTGTGATTGAATCTGTTAATGGTGATTACTACACTAATTTTCAAACAGGTTATGCAAGAGGAGCAACACCTGTTTCGGAAGCAACAGCATTGAAGGCAGCATTAGCTAAGATGAATGCAAAATCCTACATGTGGGAAAATACAGATTATGTATCCAGCTTACGTGAAGCATTTGAAGACCCGGATTTTTCTTTTTATCCAAAAGGAGAGTTGGTGATTGTACACAAAGAAGGAGCAGATTATTCTGCTGCAAGTATGGTGTTAGCCTATAAATTTGATATTTATGCGGAAGTGCCGGTATCACGTAAATTTATGTATGTAGATGCGCAAACCGGAGCTGTAGTCGCTTCAGAAGAGCAAATACATGCATTGGATGAAACCGGAACTGCGAATACCTTATATAGTGGCTCAAGAACAATTACATCCTCTAAATCAGGATCTAATTATGTATTGAGTGAAACAGGCCGTGGAAACGGTATTCAAACAAGAAAATTTCAAAGCACAAGTAATCAAACACTTTCTGATGTAACCGGATCATCCAAAGACTGGAACATTACCGGAGGCGATCAGTATGCACTGGATGCACACTGGGGTGCTGAGAATGCGTATGATTACTACTATAAAGTACATGGCAGAAACAGTTTGGATGATAAAGGAATCAAGCTGGTAAGCTACATCCACAATACAGATCCAATGAATGCCTATTGGAATGGAACAACAATGTTGTATGGAGATGGAAACGGAAATGATGTTCATCCATTTGCTGCAATTGATGTTTGCGGACATGAGTTAACGCATGGTGTGGTAACACACTCGGCAGCCTTTGGTTACTCCGGTGAGCCAGGTGCGTTGAATGAAGGGTTTGCAGATATCTTCGGAACATGTATTAAAAATTATGCAAAACCAGGACCTCAGATTCTTTGGGTAATGGGAACAGACTTTACAACGAATACTTCATGGCAACGTTCTTTATCAGATCCAAAATCACATAACAATCCGGATACATATAAAGGAACAAACTGGAGCACAAGTGGTGAGGTGCATCAAAATGATGGACCAATCGGACACTGGTTCTACTTATTATCTGTAGGTGGTAAAGGTACCAACGATAACGGCGATGCATTTGACATTACTGGAATTACAATGGAGAAAGCAGCGAAGATTGCTTATCTTGGTTTAACAAGTTACATGACTTCCAATACAACGTATGCTACAGCAAGAACAGCTTGTATTAAAGCAGCAACAGAACTTTACGGTGCATGTTCTCCCGAATTGCACGCAACAACGGATGCATTCTATGCAATCGGAGTAGGAGCAAAAGACGCATCTACCTTCCCGGTATCTGCATTTTCAGCTGATGTGACAGCAGCTTGTACCTTACCTGTAACGGTTAAGTTTACAAACACCAGTACGAATGCAAGTACCTACACATGGGATTTTGGAGATGGTTCAGCAACGTCGACGGACAAGGACCCTTCACATACCTATACCAAGGCAGGAACGTACACAGTGAAACTAACTTCGGGAGGTGGAAGCTGCGCAAATGCTACAGATGATGAAATAAAAACAAGCTATATTGTTATCAATGGCGATCCTGTTGCAAAAGATACAGTTCGTTGCGGACCAGGAACATTGGTGTTAAAAGCAGACGGGGCAGGTACCTTGAATTGGTACGACTCTCCAAGCGCTACTACATCGTTAGGTACAGGAAGCACATTTACAACACCTAGTATCAGTAACACGACAACGTATTACGTAACCAGCACAACAGGAGCTGCAGGTGCTACTGGCGGTCCAACAGACCCAACAAGCCTTGGAGCAAACGGAATATATGACAATTCCACTAGCCGTTATTTAATTTTTGATGTGCTTTCAAACACAACACTTCAATCGGTTGATGTAAAAGCGGATGCTGCCGGTACACGTAAAATAGAATTACGTAATTCAAGCGGAACAGTGATTACATCAAAAGATGTGAATGTACCAGTAGGGTTGAGTACCATAACACTTAATTTTGCACTGACCACCGGAACAGGTTATCAATTGGCAATTAATGGTACAGCAGCTACTGCTAACTTGTACAGAAATACAGCTGGTGCTGCATTCCCATATACAGTTGGTTCTGCAGTAAAAATTACAGGAACAAATTATACAGATGCCGGTTACTATTATTATTTCTATAAATGGGTATTAGCAGGAACGCCTTGCGTAAGTAAAGCGATACCTGTTGTTGCAAAAATTGATATCTGTACTGGAGTTGATAATGTAGACCCAAGCAGCATCAGTGCTTATCCTAACCCTGCTCGCAATTTCCTAGCGATTAACTCAACAGAAAATATCAATGCGGTGTTAGTTGTAGATATGCTTGGCAAAGTGGTGATGTCAGATAATGCATCTAAAAAGAACAACATGCAATTAAATGTGGAAAGTTTACCTGCTGGTATTTATTTCGTAAGGATAAATACTGCAAGTGCTCAACAAACATTTAAAATTGTAAAAGAATAATAAAACAAAAAGATTCATTGAAAAAATTCCAGAGAGGTATTGCCTCTCTGGAATTTTTATTTAGAATAATAATGTAGTGTAGTTGTTTGTTCTGCTTTTTTTGATTGCTATTAAATTATTCCTTTCGACCTACCCGTAAAAGCAACGGATGAATGCCTTTTCAAAGGAGTACGTTCGCTTTGATTTTTTCAAAAAACAATTGTTTTTCGCATGCATAAGCGTCAAACTTCTTCAGGGAATTTTGTTATCGTTTTTTTTTTCATATACATTCGGATCTCTCTATCTAAACTAAATCTAATCAAAATGCAAAAAAAAATTACACAATTTGTTTCCGTTGGTATTTGTGCACTCTTATTCGGAACAACATTATTAAAAGCACAACAAACAAACCGCTTAGCCGGCACCAACCTACTGGCAATAAACGAACAAACGCAATTGCCTGCTTTTATTGATTTTCAGGCAGGCAAAGAAATCCATCAAAGTGAATTTAATTCCTGGGCAGGTACCGCATTAAATTTACCCATCAATTCAACATTCAAAGCCTACAGTATTGAACAGGATAAACTGGGTTTTATTCACACACGTTACAAGCAATATGTAAATGATGTTCCGGTGCAGGGAACAATGGTGATTACACATGAAAAAAATGGAGTGATCGAATCCGTAAATGGTGATTACTTCATCAACTTTCAGGCGTATTCAAAAAGTGCCGTGATCAATGAAGCAGATGCATTAAAAATTGCATTGAATAAAATGAACGCAGAAAAATACGCATGGGAAGAAAAAGGGTTAGAAGAAGGTGTTCGAGAAGCATTAGGTGACGCCAACTTTAGCTTTACTCCTAAAGGGGAGTTGGTGATTGTACACAAAGAGAATGCAGATTACTCCGCGGCAAGTTTTGTATTGGCATACAAGTTTGACATTTTTGCGTATGCTCCGTTATCGCGTAAATTTATTTATGTAGAAGCAAAATCGGGAACCGTGGTAGCACAAGAAGAGCAAATCCATGGATTGGATGAAAAGGGTACGGCCAATACCTTATACAGTGGCTCACGCACCATCAGTACTTCTAAGAACGGTTCAAATTATACATTGAATGAAACCGGTCGTGGAAAAGGAATTTTAACAAAGAAATATTCCGGAAGCTCAACAGCTGATTTGACAAGCGCTACAAAAGACTGGACCATCACCAACGCGGATCGTTATGCATTGGATGCACACTGGGGCGCGGAAATGAGCTATGATTATTATTTGAATGTACATGGAAGAAACAGTTTGGATGACAATGGAATCAAGCTGGTGAGCCTTATTCACAATTCGGAAGATATGAATGCATATTGGACCGGAACAACGATGTTATACGGAGATGGTAATGGAAATGACGTTGGACCATTTGCCGCGTTGGATGTATGCGGGCATGAATTAACGCATGGTTTGGTGACACATACGGCATCGCTTGATTATAGCGGAGAACCGGGTGCATTAAATGAAGGGTTTGCAGATATTTTTGGGACTTGTATTGAAGCCTATGCGCGGCCAGCAGCTGGTGATCACAACTGGATCATGGGAACTGACTTTGCAAAAATTCCACGTTGGCACCGTTCTTTACAAGACCCAAAATCAAAGAACAGCAACCCGGATACGTATAAAGGTGAATACTGGGATCCAAATGGAGAGGTACATAAAAATGATGGACCGATCGGACACTGGTTTTATTTATTGAGTGAGGGTGGGAAAGGTACTAACGACCTGGGTAATTCATTTGACATTAAAGGAATAGGGATGGCAGAGGCAGAAAAAATTGCCTATCGTGCATTAACCGTTTACATGACCCCGGGCTCTACCTATTCATCAACGCGCACAGCCGCTATTAAAGCAGCTACTGATTTATTTAAAACTTGTTCATTGGAATTACACTCAACCATCGATGCGTTTTATGCAATTGGTGTTGGAGCAAAAGATACAGCACCGTTTGTAGCAGCTTCGTTTACTCCGGATGTAACGACAGCCTGCAAGCCAGCTACCATTAAATTCACGAATAGCAGCATCAATGCAACCAGCTATAAATGGGACTTTGGTGATGGAGGAACATCAACCGACAAAGACCCTTCACATGATTACACAGCTGCGGGAACATATACGGTTACACTTACATCAACCGGGAACTCCTGCTCCAATAAAGCAACACCGGCGATCATTAAAGTAGACAATTGCACCGGGGTAGATAATATAAATGCGGATAACATTACTGTTTTCCCTAACCCGGCTTCTAGTTTTATAGGTATCAAATCAACCACAAACATTACAGGAGTTCAAGTTATGGATGTGCTGGGGAAAGTCGTATTGACGGATAATACCGCAAAAGCGAGCGAGACCCAGTTAAATGTCTCCACTTTAAATACAGGCGTTTATTTTATAAGGATTAATACCGTTAATGCGCAAAAATTAGTAAAAATCGTGAAAGAGTAGGTGAAATAGGGCCAATTTTCTTAAGGATTCCGGAGGTTTTTAAAACGCCTCCGGAATTTTTGTTGCTCAATAACTTGGAAATGCTGTTTGTTTGTTCCATTTTTGCTATATTAGTAAGTGATATAGATGTGTGCTGGAGAGACTATGGATTAAATTGTTTGAACAATACTTTTAAAACAAAGCCGTTTCTTGAAAAGTGAAGATCATCCCCGTCACCTGTGAATCATGCAAATGACGCACATAATAACGAAAATGAATGAAAGAAAACTAAAAATTAAACCAACAAATCATGAAAAAGAAAAAAGCAGCAGGAATTATTTGTGCACTCGTTTTGTTTTTATTTATTAATTCCAACAGTTCCGCTCAGGCATTTGACGATGGAGCAAATGTAATCTACCTGGGATTCGGCCTCCCACCAAGTAAACGAATTACCAACGAATTCAACGTTTACAAAAACAACAATAACTTTTACGATTTCAAATTAAAAAATTATGGTACCGGAGTTTTAAAATATGAACGCGGGTTACATAAATATTTTGGATTGGGATTGAATTTGGAATATTCTGCAAGTCGTGTAAATTACAAATATGGAGATGTAGTAGAGCCAGCTAAATATATTGTTGATATAAAAAGCAAAATCATTGGAGGATTCGTTAAATTTAACGGACACTTTCCAGTAGGACAAAAGTTGGATTTTTACGGAGGTGTAGGATTGGGTTATTTGTATACAATTAATAATTATGCGGATACAAATCCAAATAAAAGCGCAGAAGTAAAACAAAGAGAAACCATTCTGGATTTCGATTATCAATTAACACTTGGTGCCCGCTTCATGATAAAAGATAAAATTGGCTTATTTGCAGAAGTTGGCAGAGCTACCACACTTTTCCAATTTGGTTTAGCATTTAAATTATAATAAATAGAAAAATATTCTGGATAGTTGAGCTTAATTTTAAGGAGATGAAGATTCCTTTAAAATTAAGCTTTTTAGTAAGTTTTTTAGGTGAATATCTATAGAGTGGGGTTTAATATTTTTGTATTTTTGTTTTGTCACCCCAACAAAGTTCTATTCCTTTGTGACCGCTAAATAAAAAAGCGCATAAAAACAGCCTCTCGAGGCACAAGATTAAAAAAATGAAATTTTCAAGTTTGTCTAACGTAGTCATTACAATTGTCATTACCAGCGAATAGCCGGTGGGGATTGTATTGCTTTAACATAAACGAAAGCCTTTCTCCACCGAGAAAGGCTTTTTTGTTGCAAAAAACTCAGAGCACTCTAAAACAATATAAAAAAGGAAACTAAAAAATAATACTATGAATTACTTTGACAACAATTCCACTGTTTTTATAAACGGAAAATTCCTGAAAGCAGGCGATGCTGCCTGCAGTATGTATGCGCAAACCATGCACTACGGCTATGCCACCTTTGAAGGCATAAGAGCTTATCTGACACCAGAAGGTACTCAAATGTTTAAAGGTAAAGAACATTATGAGCGCTTAAAACGCTCTTGCGAACTGGTAAACCTGCCGCTTGCTTATTCTGTTGATGAACTTGTAACAGCAACCTATGAACTGTTGAAGCAAAATAATTTGAAAGAAGCGTATATCCGCCCCCTTGTGTATGCAGCAGAACCCAACATGTCGCTAAAAGCCCCGGATAAATCAGATGTGTTTATTTGTGCGTGGGCCTGGGACAAATACTTAGGGGATAAAACCCTTCGCTTAACCATCTCTTCTTATGAGCGCCCTAACCCGAAAGCTTTATCCATGGAAGCGAAATGCTCCGGACAATATGTAAACTCCATCGTTGCAAGTACAGAAGCAAAACAAAAAGGCTACGATGAAGCCTTGCTACTGGATTTAAACGGTAACATCGCAGAAGGTCCTGGAGCCAACTTCTTCCTGGAAAAAAACGGAACACTTTAC
>DASRRA010000350.1:0-17933 GCA_035696085.1 Bacteroidia bacterium
AGTATATGCGTCTATTGTATTTAAGTTGATGGTTGTCGGGTTTTTGTTGTTGAATATTTACGGTACAGAAAAACAAGTCAACACCGTTTATTACTTTGATGGTTGGAAGAATACACGATTAAGCGATACGTTTTATGAGGACGAATTTCAAGAGCTCATCAAAAAGAGAATATCACCGACTGAAAAAGTTATAAGTGTTCCGGATTTAACGCCAAACGGGAGCTTGTATGCTATGAATTTAACGGGATGGAGTAATTATGGATTTGATAATGCGGTTATAGATTCAGGCCATGTAGCTCAGTTTATTAGCATGGGAGCAAAATATTTAATTGTTTCGGATGATAAACTGTTGGAAGACCCTGCTTTAAAACCTTTCATGAAACGGGAGGAAGCCGTTTATAAAAACATACATATTTATAATTTGAAATAATACAGCACATGTGGTTAAACCAGGTTGCTGGTCCAGATGTGCTCCAGTAAATTGTTTTCTTCCCAGCTTTCGGTATATTTTTCACCATTGATAAAAAAGGTAGGTGTTGCATTTACGCCGCTTCTGAGGCCGCTTAAAAAATCAGCATCTACCTTTTCTTCCAGTTCAGGATTTTTTATATCCTTTTCAAACAAGCCTATATCCAACCCCAGCTCAACCGCATAGCTTAAGATAGCTTCATACTGAAGATCTTTGTGTCGCTCGTACAACATATCATGCATTTCCCAAAATTTATTTTGTAAAGCGGCAGCTTCAGCAGCAAGCGCGGCAACCTTTGCATGCGGATGAACTTTTGCAAGTGGGAAATTTCGAAACACAAATTTCAAATGATCTTGCAAACTAACCTGCAATCGTTTAACAATGGGATATGCTTTCCAACAGAAGGGGCATTGATAATCTCCATACTGAACAAGTGTAATGGAAGCATTAGGGTTTCCTTGAATATGATCTTTCTCCGAAACAGGTGTACGTAAAATCATGAACGTTAATTTAATTGTGATAATTTTTTGACGTCCGATAATTCTTCCAATGCATCTAAAATACCATCGGCACCGGGATTAATACCTACAGGAGATAAATGGCTCCATTGAATAATTCCTTCTTCATCGATCACATACAAAGCACGTTTGGATTCACCAACTTGTTCATCATAAACTTCATAGCGTTTGGAAACCGCACCTTTAGGTTCAAAATCAGCTAACAGCGGGAAATGTAAATTTCGCTCCTTGCTAAAAGCCAGGTGGCACCAAATTCCATCAACGGAAATTCCAATCAGGATAGCATTATGCTTTTGAAAATATTTTAATGTTTCGTTGTAAAGAACCAATTGATCACCGCAAACCGGGCTCCAATCAGCAGGATAGAATGTAAGAATAACTTTTTTACCTCTTAGTTCTGATAAGCAAAGTGCCTGATCAGGGGTAGAGAGCAGAGAAAAATCAGGGGCTTGTGTTCCTTTTTTTAACATGGGGATTAGTTTAAAATGATTTGAACTGTGAAATTAAACAACCATTATAATTTTTGCAACTGTTCTTTTATTTTCCCTTATATCTGTGGTTTTTCACGCCTTGCCAGGCTAGTTGGCTTTACCAGTATTTTCCTGCGACAAAAACGTATTTACCAGTTCAACAAAATATTCAGGCTCTTTACTTGCCGGATCTGCAGACATAATTTCTCCCATATAGCTGCCGTGGTTACCAGGTAAAATAGCCAATCGACTATTCTGCATTAGCAAATGCATCTCTACGGCATGTTCAGGACGGGTTAAATCCTGATCACCAATTACAATAAATGTAGGCGCCTGAATGGATCGTATATCTTCATCTGTCCAACCTTTAAATGTTCGCATACGGTTGGCATCCTTGGTAAACATGTTTAGAAGTGCAGCAGAGTCCTTGTTTATTTTTAAAAATTCATCTTTGTAAACTTGTGGCATATCTGTGAGTTTAGCCAATACCATTCCTTCCCAAAACGCAGCAGGTGTTCCTTCTCTTTTATAAAACATAGAGGCTAAAACCAGTTTGTTGACTTTTTCCGGATGAAGAAGTGCCAGCTGCATAGCCGTTTGTGCACCATTACTAAAACCAAAGAAATCAGCTTTCGGAATGTTTAATTGATGCAATAGCTCCGTAACATCATTCGCGTCTTGTACAAAGCTTTCCGGAGTATTCCTGTCCGATGTATGTCCGTGTGCCTGTAATTCAACAGCAATTACTTTGTGCGTTTTTGCAAGAAAAGGCAATACACTGCCAAAGGAAGTATAAATGGTGGAACCGCCTCCATGGATAAGTACAAGCGGCTGCCCGCTGCCATGTATTTCATAATACATCTTGATTCCATTTACCTCGGCATAGGCTTGTTGCGCAGGCAGTAAACTTTTTTCCCGTTGCGCGGTGGAATCGCCGGGTTGAGCTACTGGTTGTTCAGATACTTTTGGTTGCGTACATCCCGCAGAGAGTGCGAATGCAAACAGAAATGGGATTGAAAGTTTCATAGAAAATGGCTTTTTTGAAAAGGGTTTAAATCAATAATTGCGTTTTGAATGAAGTAAGGGCAAATAATGACATTTAGCAAAGAGCAATGAATAGAAACAGGGCGAAAATACGTAAATAACAGATTGAAAAGGAAACAAACCTGCATACCGCCAAGTAAAAGGATACACTTGTAAAAGACAAGATATTAAATTATATTTACTTAAAGCAGACGTCTTTATCACTATTTCTGTTTTATAAAAATACGCTTCATGGAGAAAACGTACAAACTGAAATTTACTTACTGGCAGGTTACTCTTTTATTTCTATTACCTGCTTTTTCTTTTGCTCAACAAAATAAAGGAATAAAAGAATGTGCAACAACGCTTTCAGCAACAGAGTTGGTTCAACATCAAAACCAATTGCAAAACATGCGTGAGGCGTATCGCCAGCAGCGTCCTGTAAAACCGTATCCAATTAAAACGGTAGCTGTAACACTGCACATTGTAAGCAAAACGGATGGAACAGGTGCCATTCAGTTGCAAGATGTAGTAGAACAATTTAAGCGCACCAATGCTTTGTATCGTGAAGCAGGAATTGAATTTTATACCTGTGAGGTATTGTACCATTCTGGTGATGATTTGTATACATTGGGAGCCAGCTCGGAAGCAGGTACAAAGTACGCTTCCCTTGAAAAAATAAATACCACCAATATCTGGTTCATTGGAGATCCTGCCGGTGCCTGTGGATTTGCGAATTATCCGGGAAACAGTCCGGGTAGAGTAGTACTTAACAACGGTTGCGTTTCCAGTGGAACGTCATTGGAACATGAATTGGGACATTACTTTGGGTTACCGCATACGCATGATGATGGAACAGAACTGGTAGCGCGCCCAGGTTCAGGTAAGACTACGAATTGCGATAAAAACGGAGATGGATTTTGTGATACACCGGCCGATCCTGGTTTAAGCGGATCAACTGTAAATGCAAATACTTGCCTATTAACCAGCACTTTGGGCACCGATGCGAATGGTGATACGTACGTTCCCGATCCTCAAAACATCATGTCTTATTGCCCTCAGAAAGCTTGCAGAACGCTCTTTTCACAAGAGCAATTGGATTTCATGTATTACAATGCAACAACACATGTCAGCAGAAAAAATCTGAAATGTGTGGATACAACAATTGCGAAGGCCGACTTTTATATTAAATCCAGCTCCAGTTGCAAAAACGAAATTCAGTTTTATGATAAAACAATCGGAACACAGCCATTTTTTTATGCGTGGTCCTTTCCAGGAGGAACACCTTCTACCTCTGCAATAGAGAATCCTGTCGTGAAGTATCCATCAGGCGGAACATATGAAGTGACCTTATCTGTAAAAACGGCTTATGGATTTGATCAGGTCAAAAAATCAATTAAAGTAAAAACCTTTAAACAAATTACAATTCCTTACAACGAAGATTTTTCAAATATCGCTACAGCATTTGAAACAATTGATTCTGTTTCGGATGTGCAGTCACATGTACTTGCTGCAGCTGCTGGAGGAAAAACAAATAATGGATTGATTCTTTCCGGTCCGGATGCCATCACCGAATATTTTGCGAAAGCACCAAAAGTGAATGCATTTGAAGCCAACCCCTCATTTATTTCTTCTGCCGGATTATACTGTGTGGACTTGACCAATATTAAAGATGGTAAATTAAGTTTTGATTACAAGATGTTGTTTGCTACCTCTTCGTTTTATACCAGTTTCGCAGTTTATATCGATGATGAGCAGGTTAAATTTTATTCCCCCACCTCTGATGCGGATGAGGTATGGAAGACGGATAACATTGATTTAAAAGCCTATGCAGGCAATGTGATCGATATTGTTTTTAAAGGTTGCAATCGTAGTGCTTACAACAAGAGTACAAGCAGCAATGGAACATTTGTGGATAATATTAATATTACAGGAACGACTACAACCGGAATACACGGAAACACTTTTGAAAAGAACATTACGATTTATCCGAATCCTAGCAATGGAAAATTTACGTTGTTGTTGAATCATCAGGAAAGTTACCAGGTAGAGGTGTTCAATACAATTGGCGCGTTGGTATATGCAGATAAAAAAACAGGAACGGATGGGCAGCTTGATTTATCTGGCTTTGCAAAAGGGTTGTATACCGCAAAAGTTGTGATGGGAGATAAAGTGGAAGTTTATAAATTGATGATAGAATAAGTAATATATGATATAAGAAAAAATTAAAAGCCCGTTTTTATAACGGGCTTTTATTTTTAATGGTAATGACCATGATGATATACTCCTGGAAAAGGCAACGGATGTGGAGGAAAAACAGGCACATGAACTACAGGTAAGGGCGCAGGTGGCAATGGTGCAATAGGTACGAGCACATGTGGCCCATGAAATTTTGGTCCTGCGTGAGAATAATAGTTTTCATGACAGTTGCCGTGATGATGGCCATTACCATGGGGACCTTTATGATGCCCCTTAGGTCCACCTGGACCAGGACCACCATTCATTGCGTTTGCGCTACCTAAGCCCACTGAGCCTAAAAATAACAATACTGCTAATTTTTTCATGTTTTTTGAATTTTTTCACGCAAAATCAAAACGTGAGCCAAATTAAATTAGCAGTATAGATGCGGATGGTGCTAAGTCTTCATTAATGTCAGCGCGAATGAGAGTAATGAGGGATAAAACCAGAGCGGGATCAAATCGCTCTCGCTCTCAAATCCCGCTCTGGTTTTTGTTGAGGTCCCGTCCAGATTCGAACTGGAGTACGAGCTTTTGCAGAGCTCTGCCTAGCCGCTCGGCCACAGGACCTTAATTAATGCTCGCAAAAATAAGAAAATTCTGTCAAACCACAATTATTTTTAGAATCATAATTCAATTTTGAAAATTCTTTCAGGCATTGAGGGCATAAACAATTGGCGTAGGTTTCTTTTAAATGAGCTAAAACCATTGGCGGAATAACCAGCTGTTCGCACCAACAACCACTTGTTTCGTTGGTACATTCAAAGGAAACCAGGCATTTTGAACAGGATTTGACGCTCATTTTTATTCTGTAATCACTACACTAACCTTGTCCACATGCCCATTCATTGGAGGATTGATCTTCGTAACTTTTACTTCTACTTTTTGAAGTGTGACAAATTCCTTCTTTAATCGGCTAACAATACGCTGTGCGGGATGCTCGATAAGCTTGGAACGAATCCCCATTTCCTGCTTAGTGATATTATAAACAGTCACGTAATCAATGGTTTTATTCAGATCGTCGGTTTGAGCAGCTTCCGTAAAATCCGTATGCATCGTAATATTTACAATGTATTCGGCACCGATTTTTCCTTCTTCTTCCAGGCAGCCGTGGTAAGCGTAAACATTAATTCCCTCCAGGATAATTTGATGCATTGTTAGTTTGAATTTGCAGTTTGTACAGTGGTTGGAATGGTGCTTAATGCTTTTTCCAAGCGCTTGATAACCTCTTCTTTTCCAAGTAATTCAACAATTTCAAACAGGGCTGGTCCTCCACCTACTCCACTAATACATACCCTGAACAATTGCATTACTTGGCCGGCACCTAAGCCCTGGCTTTCTGCAGTTGCTTTAAATGCTGCTTCTGTTTCAGCAGCGGTAAATGCGCTTAAATTTTTAAATGCGGCTATTACACCGCTAATGAAAGCGGCTGATTTTTCATTCCATCTTTTTTTGATGACTTCTGCATCATAAGCAGTTGGCGCAATAAACAAATAGCTTCCCTCTTTCCAGAATTCATGAACAAAATGTGCCTTTTCTTTTAAAAGGCGGCATGCACTTTCCACAAATTTACCATCGGCTTGTATGCCGTTTTCCTTTAAAATAGGGGCAAACAGATTGGCTAACTCCGCATCCGTTTTTTTACGCAGGTATTGTTGATTGAACCATTTTGTTTTTTCAGGATCGAATTTAGCACCTGATTTATTTACGCGTTCAAAAGAGAATGTCTGAACCAGCTCTTCTAAAGAAAATATTTCCTGCGGTGTTCCAGGGTTCCAGCCCAACATGCCCAACATGTTTACGAATGCTTCCGGGAAGAATCCGCTTTCGCGATACCCGGCATATTTTTCATTGGTGCGCTCATCATACCAGTCCAATGGAAACATAGGGATACCGGATTTATCACGTTTGGAAAGCTTTCCATTTCCATCCGGTTTCAAAATAAGCGGTAAGTGCGCCAATAGCGGCATTTTATCTTCCAAGCCCAGATAACGGTATATCAGCACGTGTGAAGGTGCAGAAGGTAACCACTCTTCTCCACGAACCGCATGCGAAACTTCCATTTCAATATCATCAACAATGTGTGCCAGGTGATAAGTAGGCATTCCATCCGATTTCAACAATACTTTATCATCCACCTGAGCAGAATTAACCACTACCCATCCACGGATAATATCATGAAAACGAATTTCTTCGTTGCGGGGCACTTTTAAACGCACCACATAAGGAGTGTTGGCATCCATCAACTTTTTCACTTCATCTTCTGATAGGGTAAGTGAATTACGCATGGTTTGACGTGTTACTGCATTGTACTGAGGTGCAGCTACTTTTGCAGCTTCCAGGCGTTTGCGCATGGCATCCAATTCTTCTGCCGTATCAAAAGCATAATAGGCATGCCCACTATCAATAAGCTGTTTAGCATATTTAGCATAAATGCCTTTTTCTTTACGCTCACTCTGACGGTAAGGCGCATGTGGACCGTCTCCGAATCCAACACCTTCGTTTGGCTCAATGCCGCACCATTTAAGGGCGTTAATTATATATTCCTCGGCACCATTTACATAGCGGGTCTGATCGGTATCTTCAATGCGAAGAATAAAATCCCCATTGTGTTTTTTAGCAAACAAATAGCTAAATAATGCGGTGCGAACACCACCCATATGTAAACCCCCAGTAGGGCTTGGTGCAAAACGTAAACGAACTCTCCTGTTTTCCATTGTTTTTTTTATAGATTTGCAAAGATAAGGGTATATTTAAAACGAAATAAAGGATTTTATCTTTCTAAATTATATACGTGAATAGACATATCAAGAAATATTGCCTGTTTGTATTTATAGTTAGCTCCTTAAGCGTATTCTCGCAAGATGATTCCCTGATAGCATATTTCAATAAAAAAAACGAAATACCCAACGAAAAGCTGGCTGTTTTCTCAAAACAGTTAAAAGAAAAGGACTCTCTGGCCATTTATCATTTGGCGTCCAAAATCGTTACACGGGAAAAAAAGGTTTATTTCTATCATCAGGTAGGAAAAGCATTCTATGAGGCAGACAATTATGAAAATGCCAAAACCTATTATGCCAAGGCCCTTGAAATGGCGAAACTCACACTGGATAAGCAAAATATTGCCAAAGAATTATCGGCATTAGGAAATATTTATCGCCTTCAGGATAAAAATACGATCGCTTTAAACTTACTATTTCAGGCTGTTTATTTATATAAAGAGCTGAATCAGCAGAAGGATCTGGCTTTTAACCTGGCGCTTATTGGTGACATCAACCGATGTATTGACCAACCCCAGGATGCATTAAAATATTTGAATGAAGCACTGGCGTTAAGTATAAAAAATAATTTTCAAAGAGAAGAAGCCTTTTGCTATAGCTCCATTGGATCGGTGTATCAAACATTAAAAAAATATGATAGAGGTCTGACAAATTATAACGAAGGTTTAAAAATCGCACAAACGATAAAGGATACTTCACGCATTGTTGACTTTTTATATTCCATTGGAGACTTATATATAGAGCAGAATAGGGCAGAAGAAGCATTGAGCTATTTTAATCGTGCCATGGAGTATGATAAATTAACTGGCGATCAATACAACCTGGCGTTGTGTTATGCAGGATTAGGAAAGGTCGCTCTCAAACAAAAGAATCCGAAGAAAGGAGTTGATTATGGATTGCAGGCCTATGAAATAGGGAAACTACTAACTGCTCCTGGAATATGTACTGATGCCACAGAAATAATATACCAGGCTTATTATGAAGCGGGCGATTATAAAAATGCATTTCACTATTTGAAATTAAAGACAGAGTTGAAAGATAGTACGATCAATTTAATTCAACTTAAAAAACAAACACAGCTTGAATTTAATTTTGTCAATTCATTTAAAGAAAAACAGGACAGTATCGTACGTGCAGAAAAACAACAACAACGGGATATGGTACAGGCTACAAAATCGCGGCAACAGGAGGCTCTTGTTACTGCAGGTGCTGTAGCGGTTATTACATCCATATTGATTATCATTGTTATTTTCAGATCGTATAGAAAAGAACGAAATTCAAGACAAATAATCAATGAACAAAAACTACTCGTAGAAGGGAAAAATAAGGAGATCATGGATAGTATCAATTATGCAAAAAAAATACAACAAGCCATTATTCCTTCCAGCCTGGAAATGGCCAATGTATTTCCGCAGCATTTTGTATTGCTGCTACCAAAAGACATAGTTAGTGGTGATTTTTATTGGGTAAGTTCAAAACTCAATTATTCATTTGTAGCTGTGGCCGATTGTACCGGACACGGAGTACCGGGCGGATTTATGAGTATGTTGGGTACTGCTTTGTTAAATGAAATCATCAATGAAAAAGAGGTATATGAACCTGCTGATATTCTCGATTTATTGAAATTTAAAATCATTATGGCATTGCGTCAATCGGAGAACGTAAATGAAGCAAAAGATGGAATGGATATAGCCTTGTGCAGAATTGATAAAACAACAAACGAATTGATATTCGCGGGAGCAAATAACTCGATGCAACTTTTAAGAAATAATAAAATAATTGAGCTAAAAGGAGATAAACAACCCATTGGAATTTCTCATTTTAACATCACACAACAATTTATACAACAAAGTATTTCCCTTCAAAAAAATGATTTGATTTACCTGTTTACAGATGGGTATCCAGATCAGTTTGGCGGGGAAGTAGGAAAGAAATTCAAATATAAACAATTGGAACAATTGCTTTTGGATATTCATAATAAAGACATGCAGGTACAACGGGAAATATTGGAAAAGGTACATGTCAATTGGAAAGGAAGTCTCAGCCAGGTAGATGATATTTGCATTTTAGGAATAAAAATTTAATCAAAAAGTATGTTATTACTTACCCCCCAGAATTTTAAGGATTACGAATTAATTGATGTTGGAAATTTTGAAAAGCTGGAACGCTTTGGAACCTACATTACCATACGCCCTGAACCACAAGCCGTATGGGATAAAACATTAAGCCAGGCGGATTGGGAAAAGCGCGCACATATAAAATTTGTATCACGCTCCAGTTCATCCGGTGAATGGAAAAAATTAAAGCAAATGCCGGATCAATGGCAAATAAAGTATGATATCAATAATGCAAATGCAGCTATTCATTTCCGCCTGGGACTTACTTTATTTAAACATGTTGGTATTTTCCCGGAGCAAGCCAGTAATTGGGATTTTATTTATCAATCGGTAAAAGAGATGAAAACGCCTCAACCAAAAGTATTGAATTTATTTGCTTATACAGGTGGTGCCTCATTGGTTGCAAAAGCAGCAGGAGCAGATATTACACACGTGGATTCCATTAAGCAGGTGGTAACCTGGTCAAAAGAAAACATGCAGTTATCCAATTTAAATGATATACGTTGGGTAGTAGAAGACGCTTTAAAATTTGTAAAACGCGAAGAAAAACGAGGGAACAAATATAATGGAATCATCCTGGATCCGCCCGCATTTGGCCATGGACCCAATGGTGAAAAATGGAAGCTGGAAGATAACATCAATGAGATGATTCATCATGTACTTCAACTCCTGGATGATAAAGAACACTTTTTAATACTCAACGCCTACTCATTGGGATTCTCCTCACTCATTATCGAAAACTTATTAAAGAAAAAAGCCGGAAAGAATTTACATATTGGTGAGTTGTACCTGCAAGCAACGGCAGGAAACAAGTTACCACTTGGAGTTTTTGGCCGCTTTAGAAACTTCTAAAAACAACGATGACCCCGGAAGGGGTCACACGTTTGTAGAAATGAATGTTTCAATTTATATACCGCCCCCCGAGGGGTCGTACACTCAATGCTTTTTATTTCAAATTACTTCTTTGTAGTCGTTGCTTTCTTTTTAGCAGCCGGTTTCTTAGCAGCAGTAGCCGGTTTTCCACCCTTACCAGCAGGAGTAGGAATTACGGTATATTTATAATTTTTTACAATGAACTTGGAGAATTGTTCTTTAGTAGCATGTGCGCGAATTGTTGTTCCTTTGGCACCATCAATAGAAATAACAGGTTTTAATGCAACGGCTTCCTGCATGGAGGTAATAACTGCTTCAAAGTAAATGACCTGTTTGCCTTTAAATAAATTATCTACTGTCTTTTTTTGTGCAGCAGTCATGTTCTGTGCTTGCATGGAAAAAGAAAAAACAAAAAGAAAAATAAAGCTACTCAATACAACAACTCTCTTCATAGGGATGATTTTTAATGATTTATAAAAACTAATATTAAGAAATTTCTCGCAAATTTCCAAAAATTGAAAACGGGAAGCGCTTATTTTTATTGCTATACGGAGGCTTACTCGGATAGTAATTGTTCGATGAATGCGGTTGTTTCTTTTACAAACCCCGTATATTTCTCTCCGGTTGCGGGACCATTGAAGCCGGTATAAATTTTCCTAACCGTACCTTTTTTATCGATATAAATGGTTGTAGGAAAAGCCATGATGGCATTCAACATAGGCAAGGCCTGAGAAGCCTGATCTTTTCCATTTTTTCCGGTAATCAATAATTCATAATTTACCTGGAAACGGTTTTTTAAACGATTCAGATTATTCACAGCGATATTAAAGTCAAGAGTGCGTTCAAATGCAAGTCCGACTACCTCTACACCTTTACCTTTATATTTTGTATAAAATTCACTTAAAAATTTTGTTTCATCCATACAGTTCGGGCACCAGGTTCCCATGAGTTGTACGACGACTACTTTGTTCTTAAACTTCGCATCTTGTAAGGAGACCGTTTCACCTTTGATATTTTTAAAACTAAAATCAATTTTTGAATAACCGGGTTTCAAGAAGGTCAACCCATAAGGATCACGCAAATCAAATTGATCATCTGGTGTTGCTTTCCATGTTTCATGACCGGATTTTCCGGAATAAAAATGCCCGTTTATCAGCTCTCCATTTTGTCGTGTTGCATAAAATAAATAAGCATGTGCCCCATCGAAGCAGGAAACAATAAATTTTTTATCATCCGAAAAACCTTCTAAGTAGCGGTAATCACCTGTTTCTGTAGTAAAGGTTCCAGAGGTGATATTGTTTGTAGTTTGAAACAATCCAACAGAAAAATATTCACCGGGCTTACCAGGTTCGAAGGTAACCTTCCATCGTTCTTTTATCATAGCATGTTCTTTGGTTGGAACTAAAAAACGTTTTTCTTCATTGAAGCTAGCTGAAAAAGGAAGCGCGTAACTACTACTTGGTCGCGAACGATTGATCCACAGTCCTGTTAAACGGTTGGATTTATTTTGTAATCGCAATTCAGAATTAAATACAGGAAAGCTTATGAAAACAGAATCCTTTACAACGCTTATATCTGTTACAGAAATATGTTCTTGTTGATTAGAGATAATCATGGAATAACGATTCTCCAATTCTTTCATCTCAAAATTAAACGGCAATTCGGTGGAATCATTTAATTTTAAAACACCTCTCCAAACACCAGTATTTATAGGTTGTTGCGCATGTATAGAAATTCCGGTTAAAAGAAAAACCAGCAGTATAAATTTATTTTTTAGAACGAACATCGTTTAAATATTAAACTCAATCCCTTGAGCCAATGGCAGGGACGTACCGTAATTGATTGTATTGGTTTGGCGGCGCATGTATACTTTCCAGGCATCAGAGCCGGATTCGCGCCCTCCACCGGTTTCTTTTTCACCACCAAAAGCACCACCTATTTCAGCACCAGAGGTTCCGATATTGATGTTGGCGATACCGCAGTCGGAACCGGCTTGGGATAAATACAATTCCATTTCACGCATATTAGTTGTAAACAAAGAAGAAGAAAGTCCTTGCGGAACACCATTTTGAAGCGCAATGGCTTCTTCAATGGTTTTGTATTTCATCACATATAAGATAGGAGCAAATGTTTCTTCCTGAACAATGTGAAATTCATTTTTTGCTTCAATCACACAAGGCTTCACGTAGCAACCACTTTCATAACCTCCACCATTTACTAATCCGCCTTCTACGATTAGTTTACCACCTTCCTGTTTTGCTTTTTCAATGGCGTTCAAATAATCCTGTGTTGCATTTTTATCGATTAATGGACCTACGTGATTCGAAGCATCCAATGGGTTACCAATACTTAGTTGCGCATAGGCTTTTTTGATAATGTCAATTGTTTTATCATAAACACTTTCATGAATAATCAAACGACGCGTGGAGGTGCAACGTTGACCGGCTGTTCCAACAGCGCCGAATACAGCTCCCATCAATACCATGGAAAGGTCTGCATATTGAGATACAATGATGGCGTTATTTCCTCCAAGCTCCAGAATACTTTTCCCAAAACGTTCTGCAACAACTTTGGAAACATGTCTGCCAATTCGCGTAGAACCGGTAAAAGAAACCAATGGAATCCGTTTATCATTATTAATCAAATCGCCGGATTCATTACCAATAACAAGGCAACTAACACCTTCCGGTACATTGTTTCGTTTTAAAACATCAGCAATAATATGTTGGCAAGCAACAGCACACAGCGGTGTTTTAGAACTTGGTTTCCAGATGCAAACATCTCCACAAACCCATGCCAATGCAGCATTCCAGCTCCACACAGCAACGGGAAAATTAAATGCGGAAATGATGCCGACAATACCCAGTGGGTGCCATTGTTCGTACATGCGATGCATTGGACGTTCACTATGCATAGTTAAACCATATAGTTGTCTAGATAAACCAACGGCAAAATCGCAGATGTCAATCATTTCTTGCACCTCTCCTAACCCTTCTTGCAAGCTTTTTCCCATTTCATAAGAAACCAGTTTTCCCAGGGAATCTTTATGCTTCCTTAGTTCTTCACCGATTTGTCTTACCACTTCTCCTCTTTTCGGAGCCGGGATTTGACGCCACACTTTAAAAGCTTCTTCCGCAGTTTTCATTACCAATTGGTAGTCTTCTGCAGTAGCAGCAGTTACGCTACCAATTAAATTTCCATCAACTGGTGAAAAAGAATCAATTTTTTTTCCTTTGGTTGCAAGAAATTTTACCCCAGTGGATGCACCGTGATTTTGTTCTTTTATTCCCAGAAGATTTAATACTTCTTTTATTCCGTGAACAGCTGAGTTTAGTGTAGTAGCCATACTTTTATAGTTAAGGTGAGTGTAACAAATTTAAGGAAAATAAAAATGAAATGAAGGGGATTTTCAAGAAATAAAAAGGGGAAAAATTTGCAATGGAAGCGCGTTTTTATTGCGTTAAACAAAACGATAAGAGGGTGTACTGCGTATGCCGAAGGCCTAGCGAAGGCCTATTTTTTTGGAGTAACAGGAGCCGGTCTTACCGCAGCGATAAATTTGCCAGCAATGTAATTAGCGGCAGGAGCGAAGGATAAGGAAACGATTTTTTTAGGATTGTTTTCTTTGGATGAAAAAGTAGAAGAAGCAATTCCGGCAACGATTAATTTACCATTTTTATCAAATATGGTGTAATGAATATCTACTTTTCGCTGATAGCTATCCGTAGTAATGTTATAAGTACTTGCATCGTTTTTAATATCCAACTGATTAATAAAAACAAAGTATTCTGTATGGTATTTTTTGGTGAAGTATGGTAAAGCCTCTTTATTTTCTATTAACAGATTGGTGAACTTTTTATCATCATTCATTTCAACTTCTACTTGTCCATTTTTAATGGCTCTTGTAGGAGCGGAAGATGCTGTAGCACTTGCTGTAGGATTATTTACAGGATCAAAAACAAGGTGTGTTGAACCATATAGATACTCCAGGTCCTTTGCCATCTTTGCAGAATCGCTGTAGAAGGAAATAACAGAAGAATAAGGTTTGAATTTTTGTTGAAGTTGTACGTCGAGCTGATGCCTGAAATTTTCCCGAATTTGATTAAAGCTCCATTTGGTTTGATCGTTCACCTTTTTATCAATTTCGCTCATGTATAATTTAGGCTCAAAAGGAACAACCATTATTTTTCCGATAGGATTATTTTCCGTACCGGTTGATCGTGTCTTGTCCTGGGCGTTTACCGATACCGAAATCAGTAATAAGCCTACAGCTAAAAATGATATGTAAAAAATTTTTCTCAAGCTCCCTACTTACTTAATTAAGCGTAGTACATCGTTCCCGTTTGCGTACAACAATAATCCCAATAAAATAAACATCCCTACATATTGCGCATACTCCATGAATTTTTCATTGGGTTTTCTGCGCGTAATCACTTCGTATAATAAAAACATCACATGGCCCCCATCCAATGCAGGTATCGGAAGGATATTCATAATTGCTAATGCAATACTTAAGAAGGCGGTGAAGGACCAAAATCTTTGCCAATCCCATGTTGTGCTCATGCTTTTGCCCATTGAAAGAAAGCCACCCACTTCTTTGTGTGCGCCTTTGATGGTAAAAAGCAATTTTAATTGTTTCAGATAACCGTTAAATTTATCATGTGCTACACGAATACCGGCAGGGAAGGCAGAAGCGAATCCATATGTTTTTGAAACAGTTGTAAAGTAACGACGCAGATCCCAATCAGGCCCCATCATTACCTGACCTTCAGCAGTTAATGTTGGTTTTACATGCAAGGTATCGTTGTTGCGAATGAGACCAATATCCACCTGTTGGTTTTTATATTTTTTAGCGATTTTTGAAAAATCCTGGAAATAGGTAATTGGTTGTCCATTCAACGAAATAATGTGATCGTTCTTTTTTATCCCTACTTTTTCTGCAGGACTATCATGATATATGGAATCAACATTAAATGGAATACGTGGTTCGATCAGGACGGCATGGCCTTGTATCATTTCGCTTAAATGGTCCTCGGTAACAGGAAAACTTAATTCTTTTCCATCGCGTTTCACTTCAATGCTGGAGGCTTCATTGATTAAAACGTCATACCACACTTTAGAAAAATTTTCAACCGGTTTATGATCTACCGATGCAATCATATCACCATCTCGCAATCCGATCTTGTACGCCAAAGAATCTACGGCAATACCATATTTGGCATTTTGGGTTGGCAGATACTCTTCACCCCAGGCAAATAAAACCATGGCATAAATGAAAATCCCCAACAACACATTTACCGTAACACCTCCCAGCATAATGATTAATCGTTGCCATGCTGGTTTTGCCCTAAACTCCCAGGGTTGAGGAGGTTGAGCCATTTGTTCTTTGTCCATGGATTCATCAATCATCCCGGAAATTTTCACATAACCACCAAGTGGTAACCAACCAATTCCATATTCTGTTTCTCCTTTTTTTACTTTGAACAAAGAAAATTTAGGATCAAAAAACAAGTAGAATTTCTCTACACGTGTCTTAAATAATTTGGCTGGAATAAAATGCCCAAGTTCATGCAGTACAATTAAAATTGAAAGACTGAGTATGAATTGAGCGGCTTGTGTTAGTACTTCCATAATCGTGATAACGAATAAATTAAATTTTATGATTTGCTTTGAATGGTATGAAGCAATGTTTTCGCGTGTTCCCGGGTTGATTTATCCGTCTCCACATAATCTTCATAGCTGGGTTTTTTTATAAAGGAAATGGTTTGCAAACACTGTTCAACCACATCACTCATTTCTAAAAAACCAATTTTATCTTTTAAAAATGCACTTACTGCCACTTCATTTGCTGCATTTAAAACGCAAGGTGAATTTCCTCCTTTTTGCATGGCTTCAAATGCTAATGCAAGGTTACGAAATGTTTTTGTATCGGGCTGCTCAAATGTGAACTGTGGGTAGTTAAAAAAACTAAAACGGGGGAAATCGGAAGCCAGGCGATTGGGATAAGCCAATGCATACTGAATAGGTAATTTCATATCCGGCAAACCCATTTGTGCTTTTATGCTGCCATCCGTAAATTGAATGAGTGAATGAATAATACTCTGTGGATGTACAATTACATCAATCTGTTCCGGTTTTAATCCAAACAACCATTTTGCTTCAATCACTTCCAAGCCTTTATTCATAAGTGAAGCAGAGTCGATCGTGATTTTGGCGCCCATTTCCCAGTTCGGGTGTTTGAGGGCTTGTTCCTTTTTAATTGTCTTAAGAAATTCGGCGCTCTTACCTCGGAAAGGTCCGCCGGAAGCCGTCAGATATATTTTTTCAATCGGGTTGTGGAACTCTCCGGCCAAGCATTGAAAAATAGCCGAATGTTCTGAATCAACCGGGTAGAGGTTAACACCTTTTTCCTTGGCCAGGCTGGTCACCAGGTCGCCGGCAACCACCAGGGTTTCTTTATTCGCCAGCGCAATTTGTTTTCCGGCTTTGATCGCAGAAATGGTTGATTCAAGACCTGCGTAACCAACAATGGCAGCCACCACCAGGTTGATAGAGTCCATTTGTACGACATCGGCCACGGATTTATTTCCGGCAAAAACCTTAATATCATGGGATTGTAGGGCCTCTTTCACTTGCTGATATTTGCTTTCATCCGCAATAACAACTGTATTTGGTTGAAATTCCAGTGCTTGTTTAATGAGCAAATCCGCATTTCCGTTTCCGGTTAATACTTCAACAGCAAAGGCATCAGGGTTGGCCCTGATCACATCCAGTGTTTGTGTACCAATAGAGCCGGTGGAACCAAGAATAGCAATATTTTTTTTAGTATCTGACGTAGGTGTATGCATCTGCTCGATTAAAATACCATGTAGTTTTGCGGATCAATGGCAGTACCGTTGTACCAAAGCTCAAAATGAAGGTGAGGGCCGGAAGTTTGTTCACCAGAATTTCCAATAATAGCAATAGGGTCACCAGCTTTCACATAATCACCGGTTTTCTTTAATAAAACGGAATTGTGTTTATAAACGGAAATCAAATTGTTACTATGTTGAACGGTAATGGTGTAGCCCGTTTCAGACGACCATGTGGCCAGCATCACCGTACCATCCAGTGTAACTTTTATTGCTTCATTCTCCGGACCAACGATGTCTATTCCATAATGCTGACGTTTTGGATTGAAAGATTCGCTAATTCGTCCTTTGATTGGATTAAAAAAGAAGAAATTGTTGAGCCCGCTTCTTCCTTTATCTGACTCAAATGCAAGGCTATATTTATCTTGTGATTCAATATTTTTCTTTAATTCTTCTTCTTTTACAGAAGCTTTCATCGGCAAACTTGCTTTGGAAGTATCCTTACCATTCGGACGATTTTGTGTGCTATCGGATTGAATGTTACCACTTAAAACATTTTGAATATTTTCCAGGAAGGCATTTTTTTCAATTAATG
>DASRRA010000351.1:0-2520 GCA_035696085.1 Bacteroidia bacterium
AGAGTACCCCATATCAATAGTCTCTTGCTTTTGTTGATCTTTTTTACAAGAAAAAAAAGCAGAGAGCAGAAGGAGGAATGAAAAAGAAATGGTCAAGAAATATTTCATAGGACAAAGAATATTCTTGAGCTAAATTAGTAAAATAAGTTGAGGATATGTTACTGCGTATGCCGAAACTTTAAGTATAGGTTTAAAAGTTTTGAGGGTTATTATCTAACGACTTGTCGTTCAATAATTCCTCCACCAATCAGGTCATCATTTTCATAGAAAACAGCAGATTGACCAGGTGCTACAGCGGAAACGGGAGATTGAAACAAAACATCCAACGTATCCTCTTTCATAGTGATATTCGCCATAGTACCCGGATCTTTGTAGCGGATTTTGGTCAGTGATTCAAAATTATCTGGTAACGATGCATATTTAATCAGGTTGTATTTGCCAACCTGTATGGTTTGTTTCTCTAAATCTTCTTTTGTTCCCAACACAACGGTATTGGTTTCCGGTAAAATCTCAAGTACATGCAAAGGCTCCCCCACTGCTATTTCGAGCCCCTTGCGTTGACCTACCGTATAAAAAGGATATCCTTTGTGTTTACCCAATACACGACCAGTTCGGTCAATAAAGTCCCCCCCGTTTACTTTTTCTTCAAGGCCCTGTACTTTGTTTTTTAAAAAACCACGATAATCATTATCGGGAACAAAACAAATTTCATAACTCTCGCTTTTGGTCGCCAAATCTACATAACCATTGTCTATGGCCATTTGTTTGATTTCTGATTTGCGGTAATTTTGTAATGGAAAAATCGTACGTTTTAAACTTTCCTGTGTAAGTCCCCACAATACATAGGATTGGTCTTTATGCTGATCCAATCCTTTTGAAATGACATAGCGGTTGTTTTCTTCGCGTATTCGTGCATAATGACCGGTTGCAATAAATTCACAATCCAGCATATCCGCCCGTTTTAATAAAGCTTCCCATTTAATATGGGTATTGCACAACACGCATGGGTTGGGTGTACGTCCAGCCAAATATTCATCAACAAAATTGTCAATGATGTAATTTCCAAATTCGTTACGTATATCGAGGATCATGTGGGGGAAGCCCAAATGAACCGCAAGCATACGTGCGTCATTAATAGAATCCAGGCTACAACACCCGGTTTCTTTTGTAGATCCTCCTGATGATGCATAATCCCAGGTTTTCATGGTGATCCCTACTACCTCATACCCTTGTTCATGCAATAATAAAGCGGAAATTGAACTATCAATCCCACCACTCATTGCCAATAAAACTTTTCCTTTCTTACTCATGATTACTCCGGACGATATTGATCCTGAAACGGATCTTTTATTTCAAACTGCTCTGCGTTTTGTTTTTCTTTCTCTATTTGTTCTTTTGGTTCATAATCCAAATCGGTAGACTTTATCATTGTTCCATTTACATATTCATCAGTTCTTCTTTCTTTCCCGTCTTCTTTATAGTATTTCCAGATCCCGTCCTTTAAATCATTTTTATAAACACCTACACCATCAATTTTACCGGATGCAAAATAATAGGTTGCTTTTCCTTCTTTTCTATCATCCACATATAGCCCATCATATTTAAGTTGACCATCTAGGAAATATTTTTTGCAGGGGCCATTCAATTTACCATTCTTCCAAATCTTCTCTTCGGCAACCTGACCGGTTTTATAAAAAACCTTGCTGGGACCGTTTTTTACGCCGTTAACATAATTTTCAGTTGCAATTAATGTGGAATCCTCCCCATAGAATCGCCACAGACTATCTTTCTTTTGATTGATATATTTTCCTTCTCCTGACATTACTCCTCCGGCTGTATAATGCTTTGTATAAGCCACCGTACCATTCTTCATAAAGATGGTAACCGCCCATGGTTTGCCGGTATCAAAAAAATACGTGAATTTTCCCACCGGAATATCATTTACGAAGTTCCCTTCATAAATTTTCTTGTGATTTTCATCGTATTTTATCCAATGCCCTTGTTTTTTCCCCGAAGCATCTTTCGTGTTGGGTGCATCCTGTGCAATTGATACAATTGCAATAAAAAATGACAAAATGATTAAGCTAATTTTCATGCGTTTGTTTGGTTCAGGAATTAAGGCAAAAGTACAAAAAAATATGATTAAAACGGTATTTGCTACCCGGAAACCTTCCCGATTTAAGCGATTTCGAGAGTCAATAAAATTCATAACTTTGAGGCCAGCATTTTTAGTATAACATTTTGAAAAAAGTTATTTACATAGGTTCTGCACACCCTTTAAGAGGCGGACTTTCGACATTTAATGAGCGATTGGCCACAGAGTTTATACTGCATGGTGACGATGTAACGATTTATTCTTTTCATCTGCAATATCCATCACTCCTCTTTCCTGGTAAAACACAATTAAGTAACAGTCCGGCCCCGGAAAATTTGAAAATTAAATCAGTTATTAATAGTATCAACCCTTTCAACTGGATAAAGATTGGTAGGGAAATAAAAAAACAACGCCCCGACCTGGTA
>DASRRA010000352.1:0-12904 GCA_035696085.1 Bacteroidia bacterium
CCTGAAGTATAACCTTTCGTAATAAAACGTTTATCCGTATTTACCGCCGAAAGGAAGATGATAGGTGTATCTTTTGATTTATTAAATCCAGCAATTGTTTCCGCTACTTCAAACCCATCCATGCCCGGCATCTGCACGTCCATAATAATAAGTGAATAGGTGTTATTTAAGATTTTTTTTAATGCTTCTTCACCTGAATCTGCGGTATCTATAAGAAAATTATGAAGCTTTAAAATGCTCTTCAGAGAAAAAATATTTTCCGGCTTATCATCAACAATGAGAATCATAGTAGAAGTTCTTGTATTTACCAGGTAAAAAAATAGAGTGCTTTTTATAGATTTGTAATAAATGCGCAGCCATAGAAAAAATCGTTCCTCGCCGTGAAAATATTAAATTAACTTTGAAAAAGTTGTGGAATTTCACTTTTTTATTTTATGAAAATCTTAGTTGTAGCAGGTTCTCTTCTTTTTTGCCAGGCTGTGTTTGGTCAGTATAAATTTGTTTCAAAAGCAGATAGCCTCATTTATGAGCTATATCAATTGCAGGGAAAGAATAATGCTTTTTTTGATGATGGGCAATTCCCTGCTCAGCGCGGGAACAGACGTGTACCAGATAATACAATTTTTTTTAATGCACTAATCTCATTTACTTTGAAGGGACTAAGCAATAAGTTATCTCCAGCTTCAGCTACTTTTATAGATTCTATTTGCAATCGTATTCAACCCAACTATATTCATTATCAACATGCATCGGGCCAGGCTACCTACAATTTCTGGAGAACAAAGCCTGCTCATTTTTTTCCAAACTCCTTTGTGTTATCACATCTCTCCTGCTTTCATGTTCCGGATGATGCCGACTGCACGGCAATGATTTTTTTAACGGACTCTTCTTTAACTAGTCAAACACATTGGTTACAACAGAAGTTAATTGAACATGCGAATAGCAGTCATTTAAACATTAATAATACATTCAAACGATTTCGGCGTTTCAAAGCCTACTCCACATGGTTTGGCAAAAAAATGCCGATTGAATTTGACATCTGTGTACAAAGCAATGTGTTGCTTTTTATTTTCAAAAATAAATTACCATTAACGCTTCAGGATGAGCAAACCTTGGATCTTTTACATAAACAAATTGTGAGTGGGGATTATTTAAAATACGCCTATTACCTCTCCCCTTCTTATAAAAAAAAAGCAATTGTGTTGTATCACTTGTCACGTTTACTCGAAAACAATTCTATTTCTCAATTAAATGATTGCAGAGCTGTCATCAAAAATGATATTGAGAATGAACTAAAAAAAGAGACCGAGTTTATGGATAAAGTACTTCTTTCAACTGCATTGATTCGTATGAAAGGAACACCACTCACGGTTGAATGGCCAGCTTCTATTGAAAAAGAATTAACTAAGTATACATTTTTCAGGGCCAATTTGTTTTCCTCTTATGCCAGGCCCAGCTTGAAGTTCATTACTAGGAGCAACCTTTTCGACATCCGCTTCTATTGCAAATCCTATTGCCTGGCGCTACTTGCCGAATATGAACAACTGATGGCACAGCGCATTCAAACTACCCGATAATTATTTGTACTTTTGATTGCCTATTTTGAACGAATATGAACGCAGCAATTTCCCCTTCCAGTTTTGATTTCTTAAAACAACTTGAAAAAAACAATAATCGCGATTGGTTTGCAAAGCATAAGGACCGTTATGATGCAGAACTTGCCAAAATTGTAATCTTTGCAGATGACTTGCTGGAACGCATGAACAAGCATGATCAGATTGAAAATGAATCCGGCAAGAAATGTTTGTTTCGGATATACAGAGACACACGGTTTTCAAAAGACAAAACACCTTATAAAAATCACTGGAGCGGTAATTTTAAAAGAGCTACAAAAAAATTGAGAGGTAGTTATTATTTTCATATTGAGCCGGGTAAAAGCTTTGTGGGTGGTGGTTTTTGGGGGCCTGAACCTGCAGATTTAAAACGGATACGTGATGAAATTGCGTATGATGCCGCTCCCTTTTACAAGATCTTCAATAGCAAAACATTCAAATCAACCTTCGGAACATTAAAAGGGGACCAGATACAAACCACACCAAAGGGTTTTGATCCGAAACACGCGGATATTCAACTATTGCGCTACAAGCAATTTGTGTTGAAACGGGAATTTACAGATAAAGATGTACTAGCCCCTGACTTTGTAAAAGAAGTCAATGAGACATTTAAACGCATGCGACCTTTTTTGGATCACATGAGCGAGGTGTTGACCACTGATGTCAATGGAATTTCGCTTGTGTGAAATCACGTTATTCGCAATGTAGTGAGACAAAAAATCCCCAGCAATTTTAAAAAAATTTATTTTCTCTTTTTCAAAACCCCTTCTAAGGCTGAGTTGATCGTTAGCATGAATTTTGAATTTCAGATAGAAATTTAAAATCCTAACGTTATGAAAGATCATTATAGTGAACCACCTATTACAGGTTCAAGCAGAATTAACATTGAACAAACGGAACGCATTGCATCTGTTGCAACAGGTCTGCTTCTCTTTTCTTTAGGCCTTGGAAGAGCCATACGGCTGAAACCATTGGGTCTCCTTGGAGTCGCAGCAGGAGCGTATTTAGTGAACCGGGGAGCAAGTGGTAATTGCTCTTTTTTACAAAAATTAGGGAAAGACAGTAATGAAAAAGTAAATGATGCCTTAGTTATTCGGGAAACAATGGTTATTGAACGCCCTCGAAAAGAGGTATATGCTGCCTGGAGAAAGTTGGAGGATCTGCCAAAATTTATGAAGCACTTAAAAAAGGTGGAGCAAATTGATAAAAAGCGCTCGCATTGGGAAGCCAATATCCCCGGTGGTCTTGGCACCAGCATTGAATGGGAGGCTGAAATAACAGATGAGTTAGAAGGCGAATACCTTGCCTGGCGCTCTGTTTGGAACTCTATTGTTGATAATGCCGGGGAAGTTGCTTTTCGGGATGCACCCATCGGAATTGGAACAGAGATCCAGGCGACTATTTTATACCGCCCACCTGCAGGAGATGTAGGAGTTACCATTGCTTCTTATTTCAATGATACCTTTGAAAGCCTGTTAAGAGAAGATCTCCGTAGGTTTAAGGACATGGTGGAAAGCCCTGCCCGCGCCTTATAGTCTTGTTGTTACTTGTTATAATATTTTTCCAGTCAAAAATTTGGAATTTAAGAAATTGTAATTACTTTTAATTAAATTAATATTATAACAACATGCAAAAAGGTACAGTAAAATTTTTTAATGAAACAAAAGGCTTTGGTTTCATTAAGCCAGATTCTGGCGAAAAAGACATCTTTGTTCACTCTTCTGCTTTAAGCGGCCAGATCCGTGAAAACGACAAAGTTGAATTCGAAATTGAAAGCGGCCCAAAAGGTCTTAACGCTGTCAAAGTGAAAGTCATCTAATTCTAAAATATATTGTTTTAGACTGAAAAACATGCCCTCACAAGGGCATGTTTTTTTTCTGCTCCCCTCGCTCAACTACCATTCACCGATTTTTTTACTTTGCTTACCTAATTATACTTGTGCAGCACCCAGGTCTGTTCTATTTTTGATAAAAAATTAATGATCATGGAAATTCAAAAAGAAAATCAAATGGAAGATTCCTTCCGCGAGTATGAAAAAACTCATAAACGTGGAAAAGTGGTTGGTGGCATATTCGTAGTGATTGCCGGATGTCTTTTGCTCGCCCGTCAAATGGGGGCTGACTTACCTAATTGGTTATTTCAATGGTATACTTTTCTAATTGCGCTAGGGCTTTTCGTAGGGATTAAACATGGCTTTAAAAACTTTTTCTGGCTAATTTTAATTCTTGTTGGAGGGAGTTATCTGATGTCTGACATTTATCCTGAATTCTCAATCCGTCCTTTTTTATGGCCGATAGTAGTAATTATAGCCGGTTTATTTATCATCTTTAAACCACGCCATCGCCACAAACGATGCAGAGAACATCGATTCAGACATAGACACAGACACAACCGCTTTGCTGATCCTCAATTCAGAGAAAAATATTGGGAGCAATACAAAGCCGAAAAAGAAGCAGCAAAAGAAGCTTACTATAGTCCATTTACTGAAACCGATTCAGAGGATGTTATCGATGGAGTGGCCTTTATGAGTGGTATCAAAAAAAAAATAATTTCTAAACAATTTAAAGGTGGTGATATAACTGTCATTTTTGGAGGCGGTGAATTGGATTTCACACAGGCCGACATTAAAGACAAAGCCACATTGGAAGTAACACAAATATTTGGTGGGACAAAACTATTGGTTCCAGCCAATTGGGAAATTAAATCTGAAACCGTTTCTATTTTTGGAAGCATAGAAGATAAACGGATGGCACGCCCCACAACATTAGGTGATGAGCCTAGTAAAGTACTTATCTTAAGAGGAACCACCGTTTTTGGTGGAATTGAGATAAAAAGTTTTAATACCTTAAACACGAAATTCTTATGAACCTATATTTATCAAAGCTTGTTTTCAATATATCTATTGACAACAACAAGGAGAATCAACAGTTTGACGAACAAACACGCATCATCGAAGCCAATAACCTGGAGAGTGCATTTTTAAAAGCAAAGGCGCTTGGTAAAAAAGAAGAAGAAACCTTCTTTAATGAAAAACAACAACTCATTGCCTGGAAATTTATTGATGTAACGGAGTTGTATGCATTGAAAGAGTTTAAAGATGGAGAACAAATCTTTAGCAATACACATGAAACAATGGATGGCGATGCATTTATCAAATACATCCATGAAAAATCAATGGTACTTCAAACCAACTTCTTAACTTTTGCATAATCTGTGAACGAACGTTTGCCATATTCCTTTGCCAAGATGCTACTGGCCTACATGGCCTGGTGGATCTTCTGGGTTATTGTGCAAACGGTTTTGCTTCACAATTATGAGTTGGATTGGCGCATTGCAGTAGTTGATTCACTTATCTCCAATCTTTTTCTGGCCATTGGTGGGTACGCAGTAATTGTAATTTACAGGTATTATCAACCTGGGAAAAAGAACAGAATCTATCATTTTATTTTTGGTATAGCCATTACCATTTTGCTTTGCCTGGCTATCGATAAGGTGCTGAGTGCCGTATTCTCTGAACAGCTGATGTACCTAAATTTCCTGGAGCACGCCTATCCTATCCGGTTTATATTTTCATTGCTGGTTATTTATTTCATCATCCTCTTGAATTTATTATGGAACAGCTTGCTGGAACAAAAGGAAAATTCAAATCGAAAAAAGGCGAGCGAAGAATTATTGAAGGAAGCAGAATTGATCAAACTTCGTCAGCAGTTGCAGCCTCATTTCTTATTCAACAGTTTAAATTCGATTAGTGCCCTGGCCATCGCGAAACCACAGGAAGCACGAAAAATGGTTCAGCAGCTGTCAGATTTTTTAAGAGGTACATTAAAAAAAGAAGATCAACTTGTATCCTTAAAAGAAGAACTGGAACATTTGAAATTATATCTGGATATAGAAAAAGTAAGATTTGGACACCGTTTGAGCGTTGAATTTAATACCTCTGACGAAAGTCTTTCAGTTATGCTGCCTGCGCTTTTGCTGCAACCTATTGTTGAAAATGCAATTAAATTTGGCCTATATGATACGGTGGGGGAAACGAAAATAAGTGTTGACGCCAAACAATTACCGGATCACTTATTAATTGAAGTAAAGAATCCATTTGATGAAGCAACTGCCGGTTCAAAGTCCGGAACAGGTTTTGGCTTGGCTTCTATTCAAAGACGATTGTATTTATTATATGCACGACAAGATTTGCTTGTTACTCAAAAAAATAATGCTGTTTTTACGACCACCCTTAAAATTCCAACAAGATGAATAAAGTAGTTATAATTGATGATGAACCATTAGCAAGATTAATTGTCACAGAATACCTGCAAGACAGTAAAGACATGGAAATTGTTGCTGAATGCAACGATGGATTTGAGGGTATTAAAGCAATCACACAGCATCAACCGGCACTTGTGTTTTTAGATATTCAAATGCCCAAGATCAATGGCTTTGAAATGTTGGAGCTATTGCCAAATGCCCCAGCTGTTATTTTTACAACAGCATTTGATGAATATGCAATTAAAGCATTTGAAACAAACGCGATCGACTATTTATTAAAACCTTTTAGCAAAGAGCGATTTGATCAGGCCATAGAAAAATGGCATCATAAAAAAGCTACTGAAAACAAACAACAGTTTCAGGAGTTTATAGAAAACACGGTTAAACAACCTGAAGAGCGAAGTCGCATTGTGGTAAAAAAAGGATCGGATATTCGTATCATCCCAGTTGAGGAAGTTTACTTTATTGAAGCTTATGATGATTACGTGAAGATCTTTTTGAAAGATAGTTATTATCTGAAAAAGAAAACTATGAATTATTATGAGCAGGTATTAGATGAAAGCAATTTTGTAAGGGTACATCGCTCTTTTATCATTAATCTGAATCACCTTACGAAAATAGAGGCATTGGAAAAAAATAACTATGTGGCTATTTTAAAAAATGATAACCGGATTCCTATTAGCAGAAATAGTTATGCGAAGTTGAAAGGGGTATTAGGATTATAGGATTATAGGATTATAGGATGGATACGATTTTATTCCGCCTGAATTATCTACTTCACCTTTTCAAACTCAAAACCTGCATCACGAATTTTTGTATTGAAAAATGTACCTTTTGATGCTGCTTTCATAAGTTGTAAATAAAGAATTTCAGGAACATTTAAATACCGGTATATATGCCTTTCTATAAATTCTACCTCCAGAATTTTTTTAACCGGATCATATCCTATCGTTTGAATTCCTGATGAATCTACGTGTTCGCGTTTCATGAATTAAATTTTACACAAAATCCACATCAAACTTAATTCCTCCTTTTAATCGTTTTATCTTCCAATCTTAAAATCTTATATTCTCCTGCTCAAAAATATACATCCTAAAACCCTTCAATCTCACTCCCTACTCCCCTTTCTCCGTCAAATACTTCCAATACCTCCGCGGAACATGCTGCACATGCAATTTTGTATTTTTACGGGATTTGATATTGGCGCTTTTAAAGTAATCCTTCCACAACGTTTGATACAGTGCTTCATCTTCCTGAAAAACGGCCTTGCCAGGCATCTTTAACTGTTGCAATTCCGCTTCACCAAACGTAACAACGTCTACATCGAACAGATCATAATAAATCCCATACTTTCTTTTTAAATCAAAAATTAACCAGCGTTGATCCGCATATCTGTTTTTAAAATGAGGAATTAACAGTGGAACGACATTAAAATCCGGTTCGATAACAGCGTAATACAACTCATCGTTTGTTCGTTGAAACCGAACAAACGCTTCCATGCGGTGTTTCTCTCGTTCAATCATTTTTAATTTTTGGCTGAGCTCAATTACATACAAATTCCCAAAGTCACTTAGTACATTGCGTTGTTGTTCCAAGCAATAACGTATGGTTCCGAAAATGCAATCTTCCACATGCGATTCTTCCGTTAACCAGGCTTTCCATAATTTACGAAACCCATTGGTGCCCATTAATTTTTCCAATTTATCGGAAACACGTTTTGCTTTCGTTTCGCAGGTGCTAACCTGAATATGATCACCAAAAAGAGAAGGCAATTGGATGTCCTCTTTTCGGATAAAGGCATCTTTCAATTTGAGCTCATATATTTCAAATACGGCGCAAAGAAATCCATCAAATGTGTTATCATAAATTATGTACTTCATTAAAAGAGTCGGTGTTGAAGTGGTTGAATCGCATGAAATTTTGTTTTAGATGTTTGAATAATAAACTGACGTATTTTTTCTGCAGTGTACTCCTTCTTTTCTAAAGGCGAATTTTTGCAGGAAATAAAATATTTTGCCCTGTTAATCGCCACACCAATCTTTTTTAATCCATCCCACGTTAAGCCGGCGAATTTGCGTGCTGCAACAATTTTTTGAGCGGAATTAATTCCAATTCCAGGTATTCGTAAAATAAACTGAAGATCGGCTGTATTCACATCAATTGGAAATACATGCAAATTGCGAAGCGCCCAAGCCAGCTTTGGATCAATTTCCAAATCCAGATCAGGTTGCTGTGCATTTACAATTTCCATTGCTTTAAAGCCATAAAAGCGCATCAGCCAATCGGCCTGATACAACCTGTTTTCGCGAAGCATGGGAACAGCTGTGTCGAGGGATGGCAATCGGGTATCTTTTAAAACTGGTACATACCCTGAATAATAAACACGTTTTAACGAAAACTTCCGATACAACTGATCCGCCGTTTGAATAATTTGCAAATCTGTTTCATTGGTTGCGCCAATAATCATTTGCGTACTTTGTCCGGCAGGAACAAATTTTGGGACGTGAATTAAACTCTTTTTTTCTTCCGTAAATTGAACAATTTGATCTTTGATATAATTCATAGGTTGAATCATATCTTTTCTGTCCTTCTCCGGTGCGAGCAGCTTCAACCCATTTTCAGTGGGCAGTTCAATATTTACACTTAAGCGATCCGCATACATACCCGCCTCTTTCATTAATTCGTCACTGGCACCTGGTATGGTTTTTAAATGGATATAGCCATTGTATTTTTCTTCCGTCCTCAATTTTTTTGCAATTAATACAAGACGTTCCATCGTCGTATCTGCATTTTTAAAAATACCAGAACTTAAAAACAAGCCTTCAATGTAGTTGCGTCTGTAAAAATTAATGGTGAGGTCAACTACTTCCTGGACGGTAAATGCAGCTCGTTTAATATCATTGCTTTTCCTGGAAACACAATATGCACAATCAAAAATACACACATTGGTCAATAAAATTTTTAAAAGTGAAACGCAACGCCCGTCTTCCGTATAGGAGTGGCATATACCCATTCCAGCACTCGCATCTCCAATACCTTTATTATCATTTTTTCTATCGCTTCCACTGGATGCGCAGGACACATCATATTTTGCTGCATCAGCAAGTATATTTAACTTTTCCCGGATACATTCGTTCATTTCTTTTCCTTTCTGAACTTCAAAATTAGTCTCAGTTTAACCGGAATAATGCTACAAAAATTAGCAACTTGTATTATTTTTATTGCCTAGAATTGTGTACTAAATTTTACTCATTTAATCGTTGCTTTATGACAGTTAAAAAATCCAATGCACTTGCTTTTATTTTCGTCACCATCTTAATAGATGTAATCGGATTCGGAATTATTATTCCTGTGATGCCTGATTTAATCCGGGAACTTACAGGTGAGGATTTGAGTAGAGCATCTTTTTATAACGGCATCCTGTTGCCCTGTTTTGCGATTATGCAATTTTTATTTTCTCCTCTTCTGGGGGCATTGAGTGACCGATATGGAAGAAGACCTTTACTTTTAATCGCTTTACTTGGCTTAGGTATCGATTATGTTTTTCAGGCATTTGCTCCAACGCTTGCCTGGTTGTTTGTAGGGCGTATCCTTGCAGGAATTTGTGGCGCAAGCTTTACGACAGCTACTGCTTATATTTCAGATATCAGTACACCAGAAAAAAAAGCACAGAATTTTGGATTGATCGGTGTTGCTTTTGGAGTTGGTTTTATCATTGGTCCAGTTATCGGAGGTTTGTGTAGTTCTTGGGGAACAAGAGCAGCCTTTATGGTTGCTGCAGGCTTTTCTTTATTGAATTGTATTTATGGTTATTTTATTTTACCTGAATCGTTGCCCAAAGAACAACGTCGTAAAATTCAATGGGAACGAACCAATCCGTTAACAACATTATTGAATTTAAAACGCTATCCCATCATTTCCGGTTTAGTGTTTACGATGCTGCTTTTATATCTTGCTGCACATGCTGTCCAATCAAACTGGAGTTTTTATACCATGCTTAAATTTAATTGGGACGGCCGTATGGTTGGTATTTCGTTGGGAATAGTGGGTTTATTAATTGCCGTTGTACAAGGTGGTTTAATCAGGAAAATAATTCCCCTGTTAGGCGAAAAGAATGCAATCTACTCCGGTTTGATTTTGTATGCTATTGGATTAATCCTGTTTGCTATAGCTAATACTGGATGGTTGATGCTGTTTTTTTTAGTTCCCTATTGTTTAGGGGGAATTTGCGGCCCTGCACTGCAAAGTGTGATTTCCAATCAGGTTCCTACCAATGAACAAGGCGAATTGCAAGGTTCATTAACCAGTTTGATTAGCGTGACCTCGATTATTGGTCCTCCGATGATGAATTATTTATTCTCTTATTTCACAAGTGCTTCTGCTCCTGTCTATTTCCCCGGTGCCCCTTTTATTTTAGGAGCTATTTTAATCATAGTGGGAATTTTTTTCGCAATCAATTCATTGCGCAGTTACCACCGATCCATTGGTAGTAGCAGTAAGTAATTGAGGCATAGAATTAGTTTTGATTTTTATAAATTAAAATTACATTTTATGGAAAAAACATTGAGACACGAAGCTGCTTTTGAAAAGTTAAAAGCAATGGCAACTGATATTCAATTTTGCATGTTCTGCACCATTGGCTATTCAGGTACAATTAGTAGTCGCCCGATGACTACTAACGAAGTAGACGGAGAAGGAAACATCTGGTTTTTTACCAATAAGTTATCAGAAGTAAGTATAGAGGCTGACCAAAAAAACAATGTTTGTTTAGCATATGCTTGTCCAAGTAAAAATGATTATTTATCGGTTACAGGCGTTGCCTCAGTTGTGTTGGACAGAGCAAAAATCAAAGAGCTTTGGAAACCTGCTCATAAAGTATGGTTCCCAGAAGGTGTAGACGATCCCGAATTGGCTTTGATAAAGGTAAGTCCTGTAAATGCAGAATATTGGGATAGCAGCGCCAACAAAATGGTTATTCTGTTTTCTATGGTAAAAGCTGCTTTGACTGGCACCACCTACAATGAAGGGGAACATGGTAAACTGAGATTATAAAGATAAACTAAATGCCCAAGCTTTATTTTAACGATAGACGTTATGCGGATCTGCCACTGCATTATGGAAAAGTACCGTTATGGCTTTCTCAACGGATGAAATTATTGGGAGGTGCCATTATCGAATCCATCATTTTAGAATATGGCACATCCGCAGTAATTCAACGAATGAGTGATCCGCTCTGGTTTCAGGCTTTGGGTTGTGTATTGGGAATGGACTGGCACTCATCCGGAATTACAACGTCCGTTATGGGTGCCCTCAAGGGTGCCATTAATCCTAAATTTAACGAGCTCGGAATATATATTTGCGGAGGTAAAGGCAAACACTCCCGTCAAACACCCAGTGAATTAGTTGCGTTCGGTTCTCGCACCGGGCTTAACGGCGACGAACTCGTACATTACAGCAAGCTAAGCGCTAAAGTCGACAATACTGCCATTCAGGATGGTTTTCAAATTTACCTTCATAATTTTATTGTAAGCAAATCCGGTGAGTGGTCCGTAATTCAGCAGGGAATGAACGATACAAACGGAATGGCCAGAAGATATCATTGGCACTCTAAGGAAATTAAATCCTTTGTAGAAGATCCACATACCTTTGTTTATGGACAAAATCAAGGGCCTATTCTAAATCTGACAGCTCAGGAAGCTTCCATTACCAAATCCGGAATCATGAATATTGTTCAGGAAGATCCATCACGTATGCTTCCTGAAATAAGAAAGATAGTAATGCCTCGTCATCACGATGTACAAGCTTCGGATGTAAATATCAAACGGCTTGGTAGTATCCTCGCACTTGCTTATGAAAAGGAGCTGAAAGATTTTGAATCATTATTGATGCTGGAAGGTGTCGGACCACGAACAATTCAGTCATTGACATTGGTGAGTGAAGTTATTCATGGCACTCCATCACGCTTCACAGATCCTGCCCGCTTTTCGTTTGCACATGGTGGAAAGGATGGACATCCTTTCCCTGTTCCCACCAAGGTATATGATGAAACCATTCATGTTTTAGAAACTGCTGTTCAAAAAGCAAAAGTTGGAAATACGGATAAACAAGTTGCCATTAAAAACCTGGCAAGAGCGGCACAAATGCTGGAACAAAATTTTACACCCAATACAGATTTAGATCGATTGATTAAAAAAGAAAGAGCTGAATCGCACAAGTATGGTGGCAGGACTGTTTTTGGAAAAGCCAAGCCACCGGCCAAAGATGATAATCAATTGAGCCTTTTTTAAGGCATACGATTAATCCTTTTTGTAAGGTATATAGAATAAAACTCTGGTACCAATAACATTATGAAATCCATCTAATAAGTCATTAATCTCAAACCTATAAGTTGTATTTAACATCCCATGAATAAGCGTTAAACGTTCTTTCGTGATTTGTATTCCTGAAGATTTTCGTTTGACTGTTTGATTTCGTTTAATGATTCCACCCCCATTGTCCTCAATTAGGCATTGTAAGTTGTTTCCATCAAAGGCTACATCAATAGTTAACCTGCCAGATTCTGTTTTTTTTTGCAGACCGTGTAATATTGCATTTTCCACAAATGGTTGAATGAGAAGTGCCGGAACAACAATCGATTCCTGATCGATTGATTCATCTATTCTAAAAGTTAGTTCATGCCCTTTTTCTTTTAATCTCAAAAATTCAAGCCCAATGTATAATTTTAATGCTTTCAATTCATCTTCCAGGGGGATATAGCTTTCTCTTGAGTTATCCAATGTTAAGCGCATTAGTTGTGCAAACTCTTCTAGATAGATACAAGCTTCCTTTGGATTATTTTTCAAAATGTAGTATTCTATAGAAGTCAATGCATTGAACATGAAGTGGGGATTCATCTGCGCTTTTCTAATATTTGTTTCTAGCTCTTTAATTTTTTCATTGAATTGCTTCTCTTCTTCTTTTTTTATTTTTAGATCATTTTCAGTTAGTCTGAATCTGCGGGATACTGCAAAAGAAAGTGTTATCATTTC
>DASRRA010000353.1:0-10468 GCA_035696085.1 Bacteroidia bacterium
TCAGTATAGGAGCATATTGCTTCAGTATGTAAAATGAATTTTGTGGTGTTTGTAGACCCGAGCCCAGATTGAAAGAAGTCTTACAATAACTCTTTTCAAACAGGCGATTATCAAATCCTTTACTGGCGTGGGAGGATCCGAGGAACAAGAGATCCACACCTATGTGTTGCTTTGCTTCACGAAATCGGAGTAACGATTGGCCTGGGCCACCTACATTTGTTTTTATATTGGTAATCAATCTACATAAAGAAGTATTTGCTGCCACGAACAAAATCAGTAGGTAAGCTGCTAACATAAGAGGTAAAAATACAAGCACTTTTTTGAAAAATAATCTCATCTAAAACTGAAAATAAATAAATTGCGTATGATCATAAACTCCAAACAAAAGTATTCCGATTATTCCAAGTGTATATACACACCACCTGATAACAATAGGTTTGGAGTTAATAACCTCTGTAATGCTATTGTTTCTTTGAAACAAGTGAATCGTTTCCATAAATAGGATAGAAGCAATCGCGATAAAAAACTCGGCGTTGCTCTGCTCCAGATATAGTAAATGCTGTCTTTCCTGGTGATGGTTTGTAAGGATTCCGGAAATATGAGTACCCATGTTTGAAAAGAGGTGTGTGATAATGTAAAATGCATCTTTTATATGAACCGCTCTAAAAAAAATCCATCCCAAACTAACAAGGCAAAATGTGATGATGATTTGCAGGTAGGCAAAAAATAATGGATGATTTGTAATTTTTATAGTGTTGTTAAACCGTGCTCTGTAGTTGGAAGAGATGATCGCAAAAATCAGATAAAATCCATGCAATGCACCCCATGCAATAAAAGTCCAACTGGCTCCGTGCCAAAAACCACTAATAAGAAAAGTGAAAAATAAATTGAAGTACCAACGGCTTTTTTTTGTTTTGTTGCCACCTAAAGGTATGTAGAGATAATCTTTAAACCAGGATGAAAGTGAAATGTGCCATCTCTTCCAAAATTCAGAAATAGATTTTGAAAAATAAGGACGATTGAAATTTTTCATCAGATCAATTCCCATTACTCTTGCTGAACCGATTGCGATATCTGAGTAGCCTGAAAAATCACAATAAATTTGAAATGAAAACAATACAGTTGCAATCAATAGTGGAATTCCTTCGTAGCTATGTGGTGAATCATAAACCTGATTAACAAATATAGCAAGGCGATCAGCGATAACCACTTTTTTGAAGAACCCCCACATCATTAGTTTTAAACCATTTGTAACATTTTCGTAGTTGAACTCCTTTTTCTCATAAAACTGATGTAAGATGTTTTGTGGTCGCTCAATAGGGCCAGCTACAAGCTGCGGATAAAACATTACATACAAAGAGTAGATACCAAAATGTCTTTCCGCTTTTTGATTGCCGCGGTATACTTCAATCGTATAACTCATTGCCTGAAAGGTATGAAATGATAGTCCGATAGGAAGCATAATTGTGAGGTAGGAAAGATGCGCAGCCATACCCATTGCATGAAATGCGTACTCGATATTGGCGATAAAAAAATTGTAATATTTAAAAATAGCTAGTACGCCAATGTTTGCCATAAGACTGATGACGAGCCAGAATTTTCTTTTTTTATGTGTGCTGCTTTCAATTAAAATCCCCGCGAAATAGTCAATTACAATTGTAAAGCCGAGTATAAGTATGTAAACCGGTACAAATGCCATATAAAAATAACAACTGGCAATCAGTAACAAGAACCATCTGAATTTATGAGGTAACGAGAAATACAGAAAAGTAACTACAATAAAAAAAATGAGGAATTGAATAGAATTGAATAGCATTTGTGCAAATTGTCAATTTTCCGATCAAATGTATGTTTTTTTAATTTATCTATCTATATGTGCCTGGTCTATTTCTTTATATCAGAAAATACAATAGCAAAGGATTTTAAGGGTTCGTATAAATTCTAAGTAAATAGTTAGTATATTCGCAACTAAATAAAAAAAGATGATTAAAGCTGTAAAAAAGTGTATAAAACAAATGTTTTGGTCGAGGTATGTAATTTACCAAAGAGATCTTCAATACAATGAAGTGAAAGATAAAATTGCGAATGATACTTTATTACAAGGGTTGAGTAAAAATGAACAAGCATTTTGGTTTCCAAGAATAGCTGATGTTCTGGAAGCACCCGACAATCAACTTATTGAAAGAGATGTGAATGCGGGTAAAATAAAAGATTCTTATCTTATCATGCACAACGGAATTAAAGTGCTTCCGTTAAGTTATTGCAATTATCCTAATTTAGAGATTTTAATTAAAAATAAAGGTGTTCATGAACCTCAGGAAGAGCTTGTTTTTGCTAAGGTTTTGGAAAAAATTTCTCCAGGTGCAACGATGATAGAACTTGGTAGCAATTGGGGATTTTATTCATTATGGTTCAAACAAAAAGTTAAAAACGCCAACTGCTACTTAATCGAACCTGACCCTATTTTTATGACCAGTGGTAAAATGAATTTTACTGCTAATAATTATAAAGCAACTTTTTTGGAGGCCTGTGTAGGAGCCTCATCTTATAAAATGGATGATGGCGGAAACATGATTTGTGTAGATGATTTTGTTAAAACGCAAAATATAAAATTTGTAGACATGCTTCACTGTGATATACAGGGCGCTGAACTAGATATGTTGAGAGGTGCCGATAGCCTAATTGAAAATAAGAAAGTAGGTTATATTTTTATATCTACTCACTCCAATGAGTTGCATAAATCCTGTTTGGAGCTGCTGATAAAAAAAGGTTTTTTGATTGTTGCAAATGCAAACCTGGATGAAACATATTCTTTTGATGGGTTGATCGTTGCACGTGCACCATATTATCCAGGATTAGATAAGGTCGCGATTGCGCTTAAGCACAAATAAAAATGTGTTTTATCGTATTTAAATTCACTGATTAAATGGGGTTAATTCGATTATTATTGGCATTTTCGGTAGTAATTGCTCATTCTACCCCGATTTTTGGAAACAGATTGATTGGAGGAGAAACTTCTGTGAGAGCTTTCTTTATCATATCTGGTTTTTACATGGCGCTGGTTTTAAATGAAAAATACACACAAGCTAATTCCTATAAATTATTTATCACAAACAGGCTCCTGCGTTTATACCCACTATATTGGGTAATGTTATTATTAACTATTTGTTTAGGTTTTGCAGCCAGTCACTTCAGTAACCATCACCCCATTTTATTAAGACCTTATTTCAACTATCACGGATCCATCAGTGTTGGCTCCTGGATTTATTTAATACTTACCAATATTGCACTGGTGGGTCAGGATTGGATCATGTTTATGGGTTTTAATCCCACGCATGGAAATTTCTTTTTTTCAGAAGTGCGTACCGATACCTGGCAGTTTTTAGTTGTCCCACAATCATGGTCAGTTGGAGTAGAAATTGTTTTTTACCTAATCGCCCCATTTGTTGTTAGGAAAAAGTCAGTTTACCTGTTAATTCTCATAGCCCTTAGCCTTTTGTTGCGTTTTATCTTATTTAAAGCAGGATATTCCAATGATCCTTGGTTGTACCGTTTCTTTCCAACTGAATTGGGTTTTTTCCTAATTGGTTCATTGGTGTATAAATTTTATTTTTTTTTAAAGAGCAAAGCAGTGTCGTCCATTGTTAATTATGGCCTTCTAGCACTATTAATAGCTTATACGATTTGTTACCAGTCCATACCACTGGCGGTATTTTACAAAGAGTCTTTATACTATTTATTGATTGCGATCGCAACACCCGTTTTATTTTTGTTTACGAAAAATAACAAGTGGGACAATTGGATTGGAGAATTGACATATCCCGTTTACATGTGCCATATTTTTGTTTTTGTAGTATTGGGTTACTTGAATAAATTTACGGGCATAGGTAATAATTACTCAGGATTGGTAACCGTAATGGGGTCGGTAGTTTGTTCAATTGTTCTTGTTAAGCTGATCGTTGAGCCGATAGAAAAAATTCGGCAACGACGTGTAAAGAACACGTAATTATAAGTGCTTATTTATGGAGGTAATCAATTCCCAAACAAATAATAATAGTTTAGCAGAGGTCGCTGTGTTGATGCCAGTGTACAATGCTGAAAAGCATTTACGCGAGGCAATTGATAGTATTTTAAATCAAACCTATACCGCATTTGATTTTTACATTGTTAACGATGGATCAACCGATGGTTCGGAAGAAATTATTTTATCCTACAAAGATCCACGCATTCGCTATCTGAAGAATGAGGTTAATTCCGGTATTGTTAAAACGCTGAATGTTGGACTAGAGGCAATAACCGCTAAATACATTGTGCGTATGGATAGTGATGATCTTGCTGTACCCAATCGTATTGAATGGCAAAAAAAATTCATGGATGAACATCCTGATGTTGGTGTAAGTAGTGGACACTATGAGATTTTTGAAAGAGATACGGGAGTCGTAAAATTGTTCTTGCGCAATAAGGAGATAAAAAGTTTTATGATATTTGGTTCCCCAATCGGGCATTCAGCAGCTATTCTTCGAAACAGCGTTTTAAAACAATATCGGCTGGTTTACCGAAGCGTTTATCCGCATATGGAAGACTATGATTTATGGTTTAGAATGAAGGACCTAACAAATTTTGGAAACGTTAATAAGGTACTATTGAAATACAGAGTGACGGGTAATAATGTAACCATTCAAAATTATGAGACTTCATTGGAGAGACGATTTAAATTGTTTCAAGTTATTTTGAAAACAATTGATATTGATCTTACGCATAAAGATTTTCAACTGCATAACGGATTCAATACGGATCAGGTAACACCTATAAAAGAGAAGATTGTTCAATACCGACACTGGTTGGATACCTTAAGACAAAAAAATGCGAAGCACCATGCGTTTCCTGAAAAGGAATTGAATGAGCATCTGAAGAAGAAATGGGAGCGAGTCTTTTATGAAACAGCTGACCATGGACTTGCACCACTTTTGACGTTTTGGAAAGCGTCAAAAAAAATAAGGTTAAAAGAACTGATCTATTTTTTTAAAATATCGGTGAATAAACTCATTCAAAAAAAATAGGCATTGCTTTCAAAAGGTATCAAAATCTGCAGATGTATAAATAAAAGGATACGCCAATGGATCCATGTCGGAGTTCAATTGATACAAAATAAAAGGCATGGAATCATCGGCAATCAAAAATGGATTGAAAGCTACAGGTGATTGGTGAGCTGGGCTAGCAAAGAACAGGATACTTGTTAATTGAAGTTTTTTTGCCAACTGTTTTAGTTCTTCTAAAAAATCTCCTTTTAATTGAAGCACGACGATATCTCCTATGTAAAGCGTATTCTCTTCAATTTTTATCCAAAGTAAAGCAGAGGCCGTTCGCACAAAAAAATTATCAGAATAGCTTTTATAACGTATATACTCCTGGTTGCGATTAATTTGAAGAATGTCAGGTGCGTTATTGTTTTTTTGATAGATATCAATTGCTTCTGCTTTATCAATTTTCAATTGCGAAACAGCATTTCTTCGTTTGGCAATTATCAATTTTGGAAAAAAACGTTTTTGAATTCTCGTAATCAGTGTTTCTTCAACTGGGACAATGTATTTTTTAGTGTTGAACGGAGTGGTCCAGCCAAATTTAATAAAACCAGGGAAGGAGTTTTTATTAGGAAAACCAAAAAAAAATTCAATTCCGTTTTCTTTTGCCAGCTCCATTGTTTTGAAAAATAATGCTTTGAAAAGTCCTTTGTTCCGATGAGAAGGGTGTGTCATCGTTTCTCCCGACTGCGCTATGCGTATGGTTTTTCCACTTCTGCTTCCTATCGTTGGAAAAACGCCATAAAAAGCAGCTGGTTCGTTATCAGTAGAGTAAGCAATAAAGCTGATATCTTCAGCTCCAGCATATTTTGTATCAAATTTTTTATAAAACCATTCTTTTGAAAAATGATTTTCATGCGTAGCCTTATAAATATATTCGAAATCATTTATAAGCCCTGCGTGAAAGCGTTTGATTGTATAATCCATTATCTTATTCTTTTAATTTACGAAGCATGTATCCCAATCGATTGGCATTGTAAAACGGGTAAACCCCAAAACGATCAAATAGACGCATGTTACTTGTATGTTTAGCATCCAGGTAATTTACCGCAAGCTGAATCGAATATCCTAATTTTTCCGCAGCATTAACAATGGCAGGAGAGTAGGAGCCATCAGGGTATGCAATGCTATCGACTTCTTTTTGAATAATATTTTCCAAGTACTTTTTTGACAAGTGCATTTCATCAATAGCAGCGGTTTCATTAATAATACCCAAGTTGTTATGATAATATCCGTGAGAACCAACGGATATGTAATTCGAAGAAGCTAGTTGTTTTATTTCTTCATCACTCATTAATTTCCAATAGGTATCTAATTTTGATTCAAGTCTGAAATCTTTTATTTTTTTTAGGAATGCTTCCTGTAATTTTTCTTTACGTTCATAACCTCCACTAGGGTCATTTTTTATATAATCATAAAGTGACAGGTTGGTATCAGCAGCATATAAACGACCATTGGTGTTTTTATGAAAAGTTATTCCATCCAACACGATGTTATCTGTTAGGAAAAAAGCTGCAATATCACTAAAGTCTGACCAGATGATTTTACTCTCTGTATTATTTAAACCGGTGATGAAAATGGAAGCAGGTACCTTTTGCTTTTCTAAAATAGGGACTGCAAATTTTAAATTATTTTGATAGCCGTCATCAAATGTGATGGCTATATTAAACATATCCGGTTTGAAATTCCCCTGAGCATAGTCCTTTAAGGTAACGATATTGAAATTTTTTTTAAAGTAAACGATCTGTTCTTCAAAATTTTTAACTCCAATGAAACGACCATTGAATTGTTTATTTTCTAATAAATCAATCCCATGATACATAATAATTCGTTTACCAAATTTTTTTTCAAAAGGTAGAAAACCGAAGTCAATTCGTTTGTTGTGAATTTTATTTTTTACTTTTTCAAATAAGGACATTCTGTGTGCTCGAATAAGATAGGCAAAGATATACTTTTAAAGCTAATTGGGTTAATTTAAGGATTGTTTCTATATTTGTAGCTATTCAGCAACAACACAAATACGTCCTGTTATATCAAATAAAAATAGATGATTGTTTCAAGAATTTATGGAGGGATGGGTAATCAAATGTTTCAGTATGCATATGGCCGTATGCTGACAGCGAAACATCAAACAGTATTTAAAATTTATTTTGATGATTGTGGTTTTGGCTGGGCTGAACATAGCAAAAAGTTAACGCTCTCCAAATTTAATATTTCAGCTCAACTTGCTACAGAAGCTGATCGATCACAATTTATTTGTGATTCATCCAATAAAGTTACCAGGGTCATTCATAAATTAGGTCGATTGCGAAAAGGATTACATTACATTGGTGACGGAGCCCGTGTGCATGATTATCACCTTCACGCATTGAATGCTCCGGATAATAGTTTTACAGATGGCTTCTGGCAAAGTGAAATTTATTTTGATTCCATAGCTCCCATTATCAAAAAGGAATTTACAATTAAAGAACCTTTATCTGCACATGCGAAGCAGATTGAAAAGCAAATCAATGAATCAAATGCGGTAAGTATTCACGTGAGAAGAGGAGACTACCTTGAGCAAACAGCAGTATACTGGATTTGTAATGTGGATTATTACCAAAGAGCTTTGGAGGTTGTGAAAAAAAGAACGCAAGACATTGTAGTATTTATATTCTCAAATGATGCGGAGTGGGTCAAATTAAATTTAAAGCTGGATGCGACCATTGTGGTTGTTGAAAATACCCGGGCCTATGAAGATATGCATTTAATGAGTTGTTGTAAGCACAACATTTCCTCTAACAGTACATTCGGTTGGTGGGGCGCCTGGTTAAATAATAATCCGGATAAAATTGTAATTTTACCTGAACGCTGGCTTGCTGACTCATCTGTTGACACAAGCCATTATACAGCGAAGGGATGGTTAAGAGTTTAATATAAAGATATGTTTTACCTGTTACAAACATTTCGTTACCTTTTTTTAAGTGGCATTTTTTTGCCATTTAAGATATATACTGCCTGTAAAATAAAAATTCGCCAAGGCGCCGCCATTAAGCTAGATGGAAGATTAACGATAGGAAACCCTAATCGTGAAAAACCAGTTATATCACGTTTACCGTCCAATCTTTTTTTTGGAGAACAATCAACTGTTATCATTGGGCACAGTGTATCAATAGGGCCAGGTGTAAATATAATTGTGAAAGATCGTGCACAATTGTCAATTGGCAGTAACACGTATTTCACTTCCGATTCGCATATTGAAATTGTAAATAATGTAGAGATAGGCAGTAACTGTGCAATTAGCTGGGGGGTTACAATTATTGATGACAATCATCATCAGGTGCTACCTGCAACGGGTGAACAGAAAAAACAGGTTAAAATTAAGGATCATGTGTGGATAGGTTGCAACGTAACTATCTTAGCTGGAAGCGAGGTAGGCAAAAATTGCATTGTGGCAGCCGGAAGTATTGTAAAAGGGTTGTTTCCGGATAACGTAATGATAGCAGGAAATCCAGCTAAGATTGTAAAACAAGATATTAATTGGGAATAAGAAACGAATGACCCAAGAAGAAAAAGGGATTTTAATAATTGCACAAGGAAAGCAACGGTATATCAATATGGCGTACACCATTGCCATGTCAATAAAATTGAGTAACCCGGAAACCAGTTTGGCATTGGTTACGGATTCGACAGATCCGGAATTAAAAAAATATTACCACCACATCATTCCGATTGATCCGGCTTTCGGTACTGGCTTCTCGCAAAAAATACAAATGTATACCTACAGTCCCTTTAAAAAAACAATGTACATCGATGTGGATTGTATGGTTATCCAGCCTATTGATTTTCTTTGGAAATTATTTGATAAGCATCAAGTGAGCGTGATTGGCAAGAAAATTTTTTCCGGAACTTTTATTGGCACTACCATCGAGGCTTTGAAGCAACACTACTCATTTGACTACCTCCCAACATTCAACGGAGGGGTTTATTATTTTGAAAAAAGTGATTTGGCGAGCAAAGTATTCAAGCTTGCTCAGGAAATTTTTTATCAGAAATACGATACATTAAATCTCTGGAAATTTAATGGGCAACCGGGTGATGAACCAGCTATGGCTATAGCAATGGGAGTTTTTCAGATACAACCGGTAGAAGATAACAGGAAAGGAATGTACACGCCGGTGGGGCAAACAGGCATTTTTAAAATGGACGCCCTAAGTGGCTATTGTGAGTTTTACAAGCATGGCGAAAAAGTAATGCCTGCTATTATGCATTTTGGTGGCGGGTATCCAGAAGCTTTTCACTATCAACGGGAGCAGGTAAAAATAAAACTGGTGTACAATTACAAACTTCCTAAAAAGTTGGTGAGTGCTTTTATCAATACGTGCTACAACTCCGTTTACGCGTTGTATGTTTTTGGATATCGCCTCGTAAAATCTTTTTTTAAGAAAACAAAATTTAAACTTACACCCGTACTTCCGATGTTTAAATTTGAATAAATGAAAAATAAGATACGCATAATCTATTCAAAAAATTCATCTGAAATTTTTAATCGCCAGGCGGCGCTTGGGTCATATATTTATGCGTTGGGAGGATTGCTTCATCAGCACGGTTATGCTGTTTCCATAAATGAGCATGCGTATGAAACAATTAAACAAAATACGGTAGGGCAAAATCAATCTGTTGTAAAAACACCTTTCTATAAAAAAATAATACCAGCACGTATAAAGCAAGTTGCCAAAGATATATTCTTATTTAAGCGGTTGGAGAAAATGAAAAAACTACTGATGAATTTCCAGGATGATGTGATATTGGAGTTCTACAGCTATGGCTCGGATGTGGGGTACGCGCTTTCATCAAAAAAAAATATTCCGTTGATTGTGGTGTATGATGCACCTGTTGTGGATGAATATCATTTCTTTAATCATACTAATCCTTTTTTTCTAAAAAAAATAAACAAGAGGGAACGTGACACCTTGCTGAAAGCGAGTGCAACCATAGTGTATTCGAATGCGGTAAAGGAACATGTATGGAGCAAAATAGAAAAGCAAACTAGAATGTCGATACATCAGAATATCGATTTTACCCGTTTTGATTTTATAGATAATAAAATATTTGACCAACCTATAAATATAGGGTTTATTGGATCTTTTTTAAAATGGCACCGTGTTGATTTGCTGGTAGCTGCATTTACACGCTTAAAGGAGGAAGGTTTGCCTGTAAGCCTAACTTTGCTGGGTAGTGGAGAAGAATTTAATGCAATCAAAAAAAAATGTGCGTTAAACAAATTTAAGACTGATATCGTGTTAACAGGTTTTGTTGATGGAGGGGAATTATTTCGTTTAAAACAACAAATTCATATTGGTGTAATGCCCGGTTCCAATTGGTATGGTGCACCTAACAAAATTTTT
>DASRRA010000354.1:0-2506 GCA_035696085.1 Bacteroidia bacterium
ACCTATTATCTTACCGGCCAAGCAACCCAACGCCTTTGTCGAATACAAGGAGTATTATTTTTTTGTGCCTTCGGCAATTGGTATAAAAAAAACGGACCTGCCACGATTAAAAAACGTTTATGCTGAAAAAGATTTGAAATCGGATGAACTAACAGTGAATTATACGCTGTTGGGTTCTGATAAGATGAAGCAGGCCAAAGTGTTTCCTTTTCCGCATACGGATCAGGAATATATACAGGAGGATTTAAAAAATAAAAAAAGCACAGTAGAGCACTTCCCTTTTTTAAAGATAGATGAAACACAAAAATTAATTATTGTTCAGCCTGGTGTGCATAAAGTGGATAAAGATTTAATCATTCCTCCAGGATATAAAGTACTTGCGACAACTGCTAGTTCTATTGATATAGTCAACAAAGCGAAAATTATTTCATATGCTCCTTTATTCTTTTCAGGAAATGATGAAGATGATTTTGTAATCACTTCAAGTGATTTTACAGGGCAGGGCATTGAGCTAATCAATGCACCGGGTTCAGTGTTTAGAAATGTATTGTTTAAAAATATTCCGGAGGCTGTGGATCAGCAATGGAAAAGAAGTGGTTACATTACCTGCTATGAATCAAAGATTACACTGGAGCACTGCCATTTTATAAACAGTAAAGCAAAAAGTATAGTGAACCTGATTCGCTCGGAATATTCGATCAATAAAACTTTGTTTCAGGATGCCACCGGTGATGCATTGGATATTGATTTCTCGAAGGGAACCATTAGCAATTCTTCATTTGAAAATTGTAAAACGGCTATCAAAGCCAATAGCAGCAATGTTGATTTAATGCAGGTACAATTTATAAAGGTCATTAAGGGAGTGGATCCGAAGTCGTCAGCGATTAGAGTTAACGGTAAATTGATACAGTCAGATAAATGAAATTCATCAAAATAAAATGTACAGGATTTATTTTATTTTTCTTAATGCGCCTGGTCTTAGTTGCGCAGTTGAGCTCTCCTTTCAATAAACTTGCGTTAACAGATCAAGCAGCAGATTACTCCTTTATTGTCAGTGGGCATTTTCACGGAGGTTCATCCAACCAAAGTACATTTCCAGCAGCAACACTATTAGCCAATATTGATTCTATAAATGCATTGCAACCGGCTTTTATTATAAGTTTGGGTGATTTATTTACAGATGTCAATGAAGAAACAGTGGATCATTATAATACATCCTTGTTTCGTAAATTGAAGTCGCCACTGTTTAATGCGGTTGGTAACCACGATGTTTCCAATGGAAATAAATATGAAACGCTTTATGGTAAATCATTTTATTTTTTTACGTATGGAAAACAATTGTTCTTACTGTTAAATACAGAATTAAATGATGGTGATATTAAAGGTGAACAGTTAGAGCTTGTAAAATCTGCATTAAACAAAGCAAAGACCGGAGGTATAAAGCAACTGTTTATTTTCTCACACCGCCCTGTTTGGGCCGAAGGGAACCCACGCTACACCAATATATTTAAAGACAATACGCAGAGTAAATTGGGGGCACCTAATTTTGAGAAAGATATTTTACCACTCTTGCAACAAGTGCATTTGCCAATTTATTGGTTTTCCGGCTCCATGGGTTCAGGGCCCGCTTCTTTTTTTTATGATAAAAATGAAAAAGATGGGATTACTTATATCCAAACTGCCATACGAGATACACCAAGGGATGGTGTTTTGCGGGTGGAATTAAATCAGAATACGGTTTCTTTTAAATGTATTTCTTTAACCGGCCAACGACTTGGGCCGCTTGAACAATTTGGTATCTCCTATTGGACTAAAAATGTAGCGCCTGAACAATCGTTTAATTTTCGGCTGTTACCCTACCTAACTTGGCTCATGATCAAACATCATTATTTTTGGATAGGGTTAATTACAGGAGTCATTTTACTTTTCCTTTTTAAACTTTTGATGAAAAAATGGGGAAGAAAAAAATAGTTTTCCTTTATTCTGAAATAGCGACTTATTTTTTGGCTTGCGTCGAAAAGCTGGCGGAATATGAGCAAGTAGAGATTCACATCATTCGCTGGCCGGTCAATAAAGAGGCTCCGTTTGAATTTAATATTCCAGCTCCATTAAAAATATACAACCGGACAGATTATCAGCGACAGGAGCAGTTAGACAAACTAGTGGGATCCATCAAACCGAATATTCTTTATTGCAGCGGTTGGATGGACAAAGGCTATCTGAAAGTGTGTAAACAGTATCGTTCCAACATACCTGTCATTGTTGGTTTCGATAATCAATGGAAAGGTACGCTCAAACAATGGATAGCTGTAGTGTTGAGTCCTTTCAAAATCAAAAGTCATTTTACGCATTGTTGGGTGCCGGGAATATTGCAATATACGTATGCAAAACGCTTGGGTTTTGCAGATTCTAAAATAATGACAGGGTTCTACTCCTGTGATGTGAATTTTTTCAATGCACAATACAAAGCTTTTCAATCTCAAAAAAAAGACAATTTTCCGAAGCG